>NZ_JBQCGZ010000148.1:0-12178 GCF_051955155.1 Leifsonia sp. | reverse complement strand
TGGCGAGGAGCTGGCGCTTCTGCCTGGGCGGGTGTGCCTGTCTAAGTCGAGGTCGGGACTCTACGACAGTAACCCTTGTTGAGAATGATTGTCAAAATCAGTCGAGGGAGCGCGCCGCGAGGGAAGCGCGCGGCATGGCATCCAGGACTCAGGATGTCTATCACCGTTGACACCATGTCTACTTTGCTTTACATTCGTCGATGTAAAAGAAACCAGACATGAATGGATGCTGCCGTGTCGTACGACGAGAAGAACTCCTGGGTCTTCCTGGTGACCGCCGCGGTGGGCTACGCGACCTACCTGGTGCTGCTCGCCGTTTTCGGTGCAGAGGCGTACGTGCCGCTGCTGCTCTCGACGATCGGCGGCGCGATCGCCGTCAACATCGTTGCGAGCATCGTGATCTCGGTCACCAACGGTCGCGACCGTGACAAGCGGGACCAGCGCGACAGAGAGGTGCACGCGTTCGGCGAGCGGATCGGAGGGTCCTTCGTGGTGCTCGGGGCATTGGCGGCGCTCGTGCTCGCCCTGTTCCAGGCGCCGTGGTTCTGGATCGCCAACGCCGTCTATCTGGCGTTCGCACTCTCCGCCGTCGTCGGCGCGAGCGCTCGACTCGCCGCGTACCGCCGGGGGATGCCGTCGTGGTGAGGGCGACACGCGTCACGAACTCGCTCCGGGCGCTGCGGTTCGCGGCGGGCGAGATGACCCAGGCCGAGCTCGCCGACCGGGTGGGCGTCACCCGGCAGACCATCATCGCCATCGAGCAGGGCCGCTACTCGCCGTCGCTCGAGATGGCGTTCCAGCTCGCGCGGGTGTTCGGGGTCCCGCTCGACGACGTGTTCCAGTACCCCGAAGACTGAGGGAGGGCACGATCATGGAGAACGGGACGGCTGGTGCGCCGGAGGCAGGTGCGACGACGGGGACGATGCGGGCCGTGAGGCCGGAGCGCTACGGCGAGCCGGGCGCCGTGCGCGTGAGCCGTGTCCCCCTCCCCGTGCCGGGGCCGGGCGAGGTGCTCGTCAGGGTCAGGGCGGCGGGCGTCGACGCGGGGACATGGCACCTGACCACCGGCCGCCCCTACCTCATGCGGATCATCGGATTCGGCTGGCGCGGGCCGAAGGCGCAGGCCCTCGGGCTGGCGTTCGCGGGCACCGTCGAGGCGGCCTCCGGCGACGGCGCCTGGCAGGAAGGCGACCGCGTGTTCGGCTCGGCGGACGGCGCGCTGGCGGAGTTCGTCGTGGCGAAGGCAGCGGAGCTGGTGCGGATGCCGGACGACGCCTCCTTCGAGGCGGCGGCGACCCTCCCCGTTTCCGGGGTGACCGCCGCGCAGGCCGTCGCCGCGGCCGCGGTGGGTCCTGGCGATCGCGTGCTCGTGCTCGGTGCGGCGGGAGGCGTCGGCCACTTCGCTGTGCAACTCGCCGTCGGGAGGGGTGCCGTCGTCACCGGAGTCTGCAGCCGGGCGAAGGCGGAGCTGGTGCTCGGCCTGGGCGCCGAACGCGTCGTCGACTACGCGACGACGGACGTGCTCACCGAGGGGACGCGTTACGACGCGATCATCGACACGGCGGGCAACCGTCCGCTCCATCGCCTGCGCCGCATCCTGGAACCGGACGGCGCCGTCGTGCTGGTCGGCGGGGAGGCGGGAGGTGCCTTCATCGGAGGGATCCAGCGCACCGCGGCCGCCGCGCTGCTCGACCGGTTCGCTCGTCAGCGGCTGGTCGGCCTGGTCGCGAAGGAGCGAATGGAGGATCTGCGCGAGTTGGGGGCGCTGCTGGCGAGCGGCGGCATCCATCCGGTGCTCGACACGGCGTACGCGCTGGAGGACACCGCGGCGGCCGTGCAGCACATCGGAGCAGGCAGGGCGCGCGGCAAGGTGGTCGTCACGCCGTGACGAGCCCGCCCACCCGCGTGGCGGCGTCCACGCTCAGTCGAGCAGCAGCGCCGGCTCCTCGATGATCGAGGCGACGTCGGCCAGGAAGCGCGATGCGACGTCGCCGTCCACCACGCGGTGGTCGAACGAGGCGCCGACGGTGGTCACGTAGCGGGGGCGCACCTCGCCGTCGACCACCCAGGGCTTCTGCTTGATCGTGCCGAGCGCGACGATGCCGACCTCGCCCGGGTTCAGGATCGGGGTCCCGGTGTCCATGCCGAACACGCCGACGTTGGTGATCGTGATCGTGCCGCCCGCCATGTCCGCCGGCGGCGTCTTGCCCGCGCGCGCGGTCAGGGTGAGCTCCTCGAGCGCCCTGGCCAGCTCGAGCAGGGACATCTCCTGCGCGTCCTTGATGTTCGGGACGATCAGCCCGCGCGGCGTCGCCGCCGCGATGCCGAGGTTGACGTAGTGCCGGACGATGATCTCCTCGTCCGTCCACGACGAGTTCACCGTCGGGTTGCGGCGCACCGCCCACATGATCGCCTTCGCGACGATCAGCAGCGGGGACACCTTCACGCCCGCGAAGTCGGCGGAGTTCTTCAGGCGCTTGACGAACTCCATGGTGCGCGTCGCGTCCACGTCCACGAACAGGCTCACGTGCGGCGCGGTGAAGGCGCTCGTCGTCATCGCGGTGGCGATCGCCTTGCGGACGCCCTTGACCGGAATGCGCTCCTCGCGGTCGTTCGGCCACTCCGGCGTCTGGATGTTGCGGAACACGCTCGCCTGGGTCGCCTCGCGCAGCACGTCGTCGCGCGTGACGTCGCCGATCGGACCGGTCGCGGTGACGGCGGAGAGGTCGACGCCGAGGTCCTTGGCGAGCTTGCGGATCGGCGGCTTGGCGATGACCGGCGTGCCCTGCGCTGCGGCCGGCGCGCTCTGCGGCGCGGGAGCGGGGGCCGGCGCCGGGGCGCTCGGGGCTGCCGCCTGCGCGGGCGCGGGTGTGAAGACGACCGGGATCGAGCTGGTGCCCGGGTGCGTCGCGCGACGGCGGCGGCTGGTGCCGTGACCGGCGGCCCCGTAGCCGACCAGGACGGCGCCCGGCTTGGGCTCGTCCGTCTCGTGCGAGACGCTCGCCGCGGTGTCCGCCTCGGCCTCGGCCACCTCGCTCACCGGCTGCGCGGGAGCGGCCTGCGCGGCCTCCTCGCCCGTCACGGTGAAGATCGGCGTCCCGACCTCGACGGTCTGGCCCTCGGTCACGAGGAGTTCGCCGACCGTGCCCTCGAAGGGCGACGGCAGCTCGACGAGCGACTTCGCCGTCTCGATCTCGACGATCACCTGGTTGACGGCGACCTTCTCACCCGGCGCGACCTTCCACGAGACGATCTCCGCCTCGGTCAGGCCCTCGCCCACATCGGGCAGCAGGAACTGGGACTCGCTCATGTACGACTTCTTTCGTATCGGCGCGCTCAGTAGGCGAGCGCGCGATCCACGGCCTCGAGGATGCGGTCGGCGTCGGGAAGGTAGATGCCTTCGAGCTTCGCCGGGGGGAACGGGGTGTCGAATCCGGCCACCCGCAGCACCGGCGACTCCAGGGAGTAGAAGGCCTTCTCCGCGACGACGGCGGCGATCTCGGAGCCGACGGAGACGGTTCCGGGCGCCTCCTGCGAGACGATCAGCCGGCCGGTCTTCTGCACCGACTGGACGATGGGGCCGTAGTCGACGGGGGAGAGCGAGCGGACGTCGATGACCTCCAGGCTGCGCCCCTCCTCGGCCGCGATCTCGGCGGCGCGCAGCGCCACGCTGACCATGCCGGCCCACGCGACGACGGTCGCGTCGGTGCCCGTGCGGACGACGCGGCTGGCGTGCAGCGGCACCGGGTTCTCGACGGTGTCGACCTCGCCCTTCGGCCAGTAGCGACTCATCGGCTCGAAGAAGATCACCGGGTCGTCCGAGGCGATCGCCTCCTGGATCATCCAGTACGCGTCGTGCGGGGTCGACGGGGCCACGACCCGCAGGCCCGCGGTGTGCGCGAAGTACGCCTCCGGCGCCTCCTGGTGGTGCTCGACCGCGCCGATGTGACCGCCGTGCGGGATGCGGATGACCACGGGCATCTTCAGCGAGCCGCTGTGCCGGTTGGTCAGCTTGGCGAGCTGCGTGGTGATCTGGTCGAAACCGGGGAAGACGAAGCCGTTGAACTGGATCTCGACCACGGGACGGTAGCCGCGCATGGCCAGGCCGATCGCGCTGCCGACGATGCCGGCCTCCGCGAGCGGGGTGTCCAGCACGCGCTGCGGCCCGAACTCCTTCTGCAGGCCCTCCGTCACGCGGAAGACGCCGCCGAGCGGGCCGACATCCTCGCCCATGATCAGGACGCGGGGGTCCTCGGCGAGCGCACGACGCAGTCCGGCGTTCAGCGCCTTGACCATCGGCAGATTCTGGATGCGCGGCCCGGGCTCGGCGGGGGCGGCGGGCTCCGCGGGGGCGGCGTCGGCCGCTGCCTCGGCGGCGGATTCCGGCTCGGTCTGCACCTCGGCCTCCGCCTCCACTTCAGCGTCCGCGCGAGCGTCCTGCTCCGCGTCCTCCTCGGCCTGGGCCTCGGCGGCGGCCACCGTCGCGTCGTCGATCGTGAACTCGCGCGTCCACTCCTGCTCCGCCACGTGCTCCTCGAGCACGCGCGAGCCCGGCTCGCTCTCGACGATCTCCACGACGTCGATCGCCTGCGTGTCGGCGAGCCCCGCGCCGTCCTGCTGGTGCTGGTGCTCGTCGCCTTCGATCAGCTCGGCCTCCACGTATTCGGCCTCGCTCCTCACGTCGCTCATGCGTCACCTCCGAAGGACGCCTCGTACTCGTCGAGCCACCGTCGCTGCTCGTCGACCACGGGATGCGGCTCACTGTAGACGTGCTCGAACATGCTCGATGCCGGCGGGTTCGGCAGCTCGAGCGTGCGGCGGCGAACGTCCGCGGCCAGGTCGGCCGCCTCCTCGTCCGCGCTCGCGAAGAACGCCTGGCCGACGCCCTGCTGCTCGAGGAAGACGCGGAACCGCAGGATCGGGTCGCGCTCTGCCCAGTGGGCGAGCTCCTCGTCGGTGCGGTACTTGGTCGGGTCGTCGCTCGAGGTGTGCGCGCCCATCCGGTAGGTGAGGGCCTCGATCATGCTCGGTCCCTCGCCGTTCCGCGCGTCGTCCAGGTGCTTCGCGGTCACCGCGTAGGCGGCGAGCACGTCGTTCCCGTCGATCTGGACGCCCGGAATGCCGAAGCCGCTCGAGCGCAGATAAAGAGGAGTACGCGACTGGGTGCTCACCGGCACCGAGATGGCCCAGTGGTTGTTCTGCAGGAAGAAGACCTGCGGGGTCTGGTAGCTGGCCGCGAAGACGAAGGCCTCGCTGACGTCGCCCTGGCTGGTCGCGCCGTCGCCGAAGTAGCTGATGACGGCCTCGTCCACCTCGGGGTCGCCGGTGCCGACCTTGCCGTCGAACTTCACGCCCATGGCGTAGCCCGTCGCGTGCAGCGTGTGCGATCCGATCACCAGCGTGTACAGGTGGAAGTTGTTCACGGCGGGGTCGGCCGGGTCCCAGCCGCCGTGCGTCGTCCCGCGCAGCAGCCCCATGATCCCGACCGGGTCGATCCCGCGGATCATGCCGACCGCGTGCTCGCGGTACGACGGGAACAGGTTGTCCTGCGGCTTCGCGGCGTGCGCGGAGCCGACCTGCGCGCCCTCCTGACCGTGACTCGGCACCCAGAGGCCGAGCTGGCCCTGGCGCTGCAGGTTCGCCGCCTCGTTGTCGAAGGCACGCACCTTGACCATGTCGCGGTAGAAGCGGCGGTAGTCGTCCTCGTCGAGCCTCTCCAGATAGGGGAGGTACTCGCCGGCCGGGTCGCTCGGCTGGAAACGGCCGTCAGCGGTCAGCAGCTGGACGGTGTTCGCCGGGCGCGGGGTATCGTTCGTCGCAACCACCGTTCTAACCTAACCGCTTGCCTGCGTGCCCATTTGGTAGATCTCGCACAATATCGGCGGCTACTTCAAGGAGTTTCTCCACAGATTCCTGCTCGCCGACGCTGATCCGGATGCCCTCCGGCGGGAACGCCCGGACGGTGAGCCCGGCGTCGAAGAAGGCGTCGTTCGCCGCCTGCGTCTCGTCGCCGGTGGCCAGCCAGACGAAGTTGCCCTGCGCCTGCGGAACGTTCCAGCCCTGCTCGATGAGCGCATCCCGCAGCCGGTCGCGCCGCATCGCGATGCGCGCCACGCGCTCCATGAGCTCGTCCTCCGCCTCGATCGAGGCGAGCGCCGCCACCCGGGCGGCGTCCGTCACCGAAAGCGGGATGGCCGCCGACCGCGCCGCGTCCAGCACCGCCGCCGGGCCGACCGCGTAGCCGACGCGCAGCGCCGCGAGCCCGTACGCCTTCGAGAAGGTGCGCAGCACGACGAGGTTGGGGTAGCGGGTCAGCAGCGGGATGCCGTCGACCGAGTCGTCCTCGGTGACGAACTCGTAGTATGCCTCGTCGAGCAGCACGAGCAGGTCGGACGGCACGGCCGCCATGAACTCCTCGAACTCGGCGGCGGTGACGATGGTCCCCGTCGGGTTGTTCGGCGTGCAGACGATGACGACGCGCGTGGCGTCCGTGATCGCGGCGGCCATCGCCGGCAGGTCGTGACGCCCGTCCGGGCGGTTCGGGACCTGGACGCTGGTCGCGCCGGCCACGGTCACGAGTCCCGGGTAGGCCTCGAAGGAGCGCCAGGAGTACACGACCTCGTCGCCGGGTCCCGCCGCCGCCATGATGAACTGCGAGAGCAGCGAGACGGAGCCGCTGCCGAGGTGCACCTGGTCGACGCCGACGCCGTGCCGCACCGCGAGGCGCTCGCGCAGGTCCGCGCCCCCGGCGTTCGGGTAGCGGTTGAGGTCGGCGAGGGTCGCCGTCACCGCCTCCACGACGGAGGGGAGCGGGGGATAGGGGTTCTCGTTGCTCGACAGCTTGAAGCCGTCCGCGGGTGCCGGCCGGCCCTGCTTGTAGGCGGGGACCGCCACGATCTCGGGCCGCAGGCGCACGCGCAGCGTGTCTTCGTCAGTCACAGACCCAACTTAGCCGCGCGTGCATTCCCGTGGGGGAATCAGGATCGCGTCCGAGAGAAGGTCAATCGGGCGGCGCAATTCAGGAACGCGGCGGCGAAGAAGAGGCTGGTGATCGCATCCACGACGTCACCCGCCCCCTCGGCGACCGCGAACACCGCGGGCGTCGAGACGAGATAGAAGACGCCGAGCCACCAGCTCGCCCGCGGAAAGGCCGTCAGCCGCCACCACGGTCGAGGCGGATCGACAGGCTCGCCTCTTCCCCGAAAAGACCGGGCCAGCACGATGACCAGCGCAGTGGCGACGACGGACCACACCACGTGGACCGGCTCTGCCGGAAAGACGAGGTAGGCGCTCGAGGCGAGCGAGCCTCCACCGAGGATCGTCGAGACGAGGAACCCCGCCTTGTGCCACGGGTTCATCACACGCAGGGGCCACCACTGCATCGGCGCGTACACACGCCGCCCGGTGCGCTCCTCCACAGGCGCGGGAAATCTCTCCACGATCCCGAACAGTACCGTGGTACCTGTTCCGATCACGCTCGTCCTGGGAGGATGACGGCATGCGATTCCTTCTGAGGGTCATCATCAACTCCGTCGCGCTCTGGCTCACGACTCTGATCGTGAGCGGCGTCTCGGTGCATCCGTATGCGGACGGCACCACCGCGACCGTGCTGACCTACCTGCTCATCGCTGTGATCTTCGGGGTGGTGAACGCGATCGTGGGCACGGTCATCCGCGTGGTCGCGTTCCCGCTCTACGTCCTCACGCTGGGGCTGATCTCGTTCATCGTGAACGGCCTCCTGCTCCTCATCGTCGCCTGGATCAGCGACGCGATGGGCTTCGGGCTCCACATCGACGGCTTCTGGTGGGGCGTGCTCGGCGCGCTGGTTCTCGGCATCATCGCGTGGCTGATCGGGCTGGTGCTGCGTCCGCTGTCGCGCCGCTGACCGCGCGAGTGCGGGAGAATAGGGGACGAACCCCCATCGACCGCACGCGAGGAGCCCCATGACCGCCCTGCCTCCCCAGCCGCTGAGCCCGCTCGACGGACGTTACCGTCCCGCCGTGATCGGTCTCGGGGACCACCTCTCCGAGGCCGGCCTCAACCGAGCGCGCGTGCAGGTGGAGGTGGAGTGGCTGATCTACCTGACCGGCCACCGGATGTTCGGGTCCAGCCCGCTCTCGGACGAGCAGGTGCGGCAGCTGCGCGCCCTCGTCGACGACTTCGGCCAGCCGGAGATCGACCGCCTCGCCGAGCTCGAGGCGACGACGAAGCACGACGTGAAGGCCGTCGAGTACCTCGTGCGCGAGCGCCTGCACGCGCTGGGGCTCGACAGCATCGCCGAGCTCACCCACTTCGCGGCGACGAGCGAGGACATCAACAACCTCTCCTACGCGCTCACCGTCAGCGCCGCCGTCAACGAGGTCTGGCTGCCGAAGTACCGCGCGGTCATCGCGGAGCTCCGCTCGCAGGCGAACCAGTACCGGGACGCGGCGATGCTCGCCCGCACCCACGGCCAGCCGGCGACGCCGACCACGATGGGCAAGGAGCTCGCCGTGTTCGCGCACCGCCTGGAGCGCATCCGGAAGCAGATCGACGCGACCGAGTACCTGGGCAAGTTCAGCGGAGCGACGGGCACCTTCGCCGCGCACCTCGTGGCCGAGCCGGAGGCGGACTGGCCGGCGATCTCCGAGGAGTTCGTCTCGAGCCTCGGGCTCACCTGGAACCCGCTGACCACGCAGATCGAGTCGCACGACTGGCAGGCGGAGCTCTACGCGCGGATCTCGCACGCCAACCGCGTGCTGCACAACCTGTGCACGGACATCTGGACGTACATCTCGCTCGGCTACTTCCGCCAGACGCCCGAGCCCGGTGCGACGGGCTCGTCCACGATGCCCCACAAGGTCAACCCGATCCGCTTCGAGAACGCCGAGGCCAACCTCGAACTCTCCAGCGCGATCCTGGACTCGCTCGCCGCGACGCTGGTGACCAGCAGGATGCAGCGCGACCTCACCGACTCGAGCGCGCAGCGGAACATCGGCGTCGGGCTCGGCCACTCCGTGCTCGCCCTGGACAACATCCAGCGCGGGCTCGGCCAGATCTCGCTCGACCAGGACGCCCTGGATGCGGACCTCGACGCGAACTGGGAGGTGCTCGCCGAGGCGATCCAGACCGTCATCCGCGCGGAGGTGACGGCGGGACGTTCGAGCATCTCGGACCCGTACGCGCTGCTCAAGGAGCTGACGCGCGGCAAGCGCGTCGACCACGAAGCACTGACGGCGTTCGTGGACGGCTTGGAGATCGGTCAGGCGGCGAAGAACCGCCTGCTCGCCCTCACGCCCGCCGGGTACGTCGGCCTGGCGTCGCAGCTGGTCGACCGCCTCTAAACGGTCGGCCGCGGGTCAGTGACCGCGGGGACGGTCCTGGGGGGCGTCCCCATCCGGCCGGGTCCCGTCGGCGGCAGCGGCCCGCTTCGCCTCCGCCTCGACGTCCTGCTCGTGGATGTCCTCCACCTCGGACGCCGTCGGCTTGAACGCGAGGGCGAACAGCGCCATCAGCACCAGCGACAGGATGAAGGCGATGCCGAGCGCCACGCCGGCGAGGATGAACTCGCGGGTCGCGATGAGGACGATGAGGCCGACGAACACGCCGAGTCCGCCCGAGATGCCGAGCAGCTCGGCGGGCAGGAAGCGGTCGCGACGGGTCGGTTCGAGGCTGCTGGTCACGCTCGGGTCTTTCTTGTCGCGCTTGGTCACGATCCGCTCTCCGCTCGCTCGGCGGCACGGCCGGAGCGGGCCGCCGCGTGCAGGGACGCCGCCCCGATCCCCTGGAAGACGCCGACGATCACGGCCCACGCGCCGAACAGCCCGATCGCGAGCACCGCGTCCGCGGGCACGAAGAGCAGCACCAGAGCGAGCACGGCGGTCAGCGCCCCGGTGATGAGCCAGTCGCGCGCCGCCGCATCATGCGCGCGGTTGCGGACGCCGTTGTACAGCTCGAGGAAGCCGGTGAGCGCCGCCCACACGGTCACGAGGTAGAGGAACAGGCCGAGGCCGCTGGTCATCAGCGCGAGGGCGAGCACGCCGGCGACCACGCCGATGGCGCCCTGGATGACGAACAGCGAGCGGGTGAGGCCGCGCGGGGCGAAGAGCACGGTGAGGACGCTGACCGCGAGCCCGTCGAGCAGCGCGAACACGCCGAAGACGATCAGGCCGAACTCGGGAGTGTGCGCGTCCCGGGTGAAGGTGACGACAGCCGCCGCGGCGAGCGCGACGACAGCGCGCACGGCGGGGACGACCCAGTAGCGGATCGGTGTCGGAATCCCGGGATTCTGGGCAGGAACGGCGGGTGCCACTCGGCGACCTCTTTCATGCAGGTTTCGCGTCCCAGTCTAGTCGTGGGCTTCCTGCGCGTTTGCCGCGCGCCGATGCGCCTGCTCGGTACGATCGCGGGATGCGGATCGGTTTCGGCGTGCTGCGTGCGGCGGTCGCACTGCTGACCCTCGCGGCGATCCTCGCCCAGCTCGGTACGAGTCTGCGGAATGTCGCGGCCGCCGGTGGGAGCCTCCCCGGCCTGGTGCTGAACTTCTTCAGCTTCTTCACGATCGAGTCCAACGTCGCGACGGTCGTCGTGCTGGCGATCGGATCCGTGCTGCTGTTCGCACGCCGCGGCGACGATCCGGGCTGGTTCACGGCGCTGCGCGCCGCCGTGGTCACCTACATGCTCACCACCGGCGTCGTCTACAACCTGCTGCTGCGCAACATCCCGCTCCCGCAGGGGACGACGGTGCCGTGGTCGAACGAGGTCCTGCACGTCGTTGCGCCCGCCTACATGGTGCTGGACTGGCTGCTCGCGCCCGGCCGCACGCCGCTGCGGCGACGCGTGGTCTGGTGGATCGCGGGGTTCCCGATCGTGTGGGCCCTCTACACGCTGCTCCGCGCGCCGTTGGCCGCCGACCCGGTGAGCGGCAGGCAGCCGTGGTACCCGTATCCCTTCCTGAACCCTCAGACATCGGCGAACGGCTACCTGTCCGTCGCCTTCTACATCGTGCTGATCGCGGCGGTGATCCTCTGCGCCGGATACGGCGTGGTGTGGGTGTCGAGGAGGTGGCGCGGCGAGCGGAGGCTCCCCGCCGGGGAGAGCGCGGTCTGAGCGTCCGTCGCCACGAACGCGTGGGGCGCTACGCGCGCGCGGTCTCCACGCCTCGGTCCGAGTGCGCCCAGAACACGATGGCGGCGAGCGCCGCGACGACGAGCAGGAAGCCGCCGGTCGGCAGGACGCTGCGGGCGATGGCGTGGTGCGCGCAGATCGCGGTGAGGATGCCGGCCGCGGCGCCCGTGGCGGCGACGACGGCGAACGACGCGGAGACGACGCGCGCGACACCGGTCTGCAGCATCCCGCGGACCACCAGCCCGGCCGCGGTGATGGCCCAGGTCACCGCGATCGGGACGGCGACGACCATGCCGAGGTCGTCGCGCAGCAGCATCCCGGGGACGACGTAGACGACGGCGCCGGCGAGCATCAGGAGCCCGCCGAGCCCGGCGTAGGCGGCGAGCCGCGAACGCTCGGTGCCCAGACGTTCGATCGGGGCGGCGAGCACCGGCCAGGTGAACGCGAAGGCGAACGACACCACCGCGAGAGCGACGGCGCCCGCACTCTGCAGGAGGGGGATGAGAATCGGGTTCACCTTTCCATTACACCCACGGCTCGTGGTGCATCGCGTCATTCTCGGGGATGATCCGGCTCTCGCGGGCGCTGCGACCGCGGGAGACGACCGTGTCGGTGAACATCGCCACCACAGTCGCCACGCAGTCGCCCGGCTCACGTGGTGCGAGGGCACCCGCTGCACCCGCACCTTCCTCGACGAGTCCCGCGGTGGCAACCGGCGCTGGTGCGGCATGGCGGCCTGCGGCTACCGCGCGAATTCGGCCGCCTACCGGGCGCGCAAGCGGCGCTCGACGGCGACCGCGTCTCGGAGTAGCGCGCGCTACATCGGCGCCATGTCGGCGAACCGGGAGTACATGCCCTGGAAGGCGACGGTGACGGTCTTGGTCGGGCCGTTGCGGTGCTTGGCGACGATCAGGTCGGCCTCGCCCGCGCGCGGGTTGTCCTTCTCGTAGGCGGACTCGCGGTGGAGCAGGATCACGACGTCGGCGTCCTGCTCGATCGAGCCGGACTCGCGGAGGTCGCTCAGGGCGGGGAGCTTGTCGGCGCGCTGCTCGGGGCCACGGTTCAGCTGGGA
>NZ_JBQCGZ010000147.1:0-8281 GCF_051955155.1 Leifsonia sp. | reverse complement strand
TCTTCTCCTTCGTCTACGCCACCCCCACCCCGCAGCTGCGCGAGCAGGCCGCACAGCTCGCCGCCGAACAGGAGGCCGCCCGATGACGCTCATGCACGATGCCCCCGCCGACCGCTCCGCGCAGGACGGTGCGCCCGCCGCCCAGACGATGAGCATGGCGCAGGCCCTCAACCGCGCGCTCGCCGACGCGCTCGCGGCCGACCCGGCCGTGCTCGTCTTCGGCGAGGACGTGGGCACCCTCGGCGGCGTCTTCCGGATCACGGACGGCCTCGCCGCCCGGTTCGGCGAGAGCCGCTGCTTCGACACCCCGCTCGCCGAGTCCGGCATCGTCGGCACCGCGGTCGGGATGGCCATGAACGGGATGCGCCCGGTCGTCGAGATGCAGTTCGACGCGTTCGCCTACCCGGCGTTCGAGCAGATCGTCGACCACGTGGCCAAGATGGGCAACCGCACGCGCGGGGCGGTGCGGCTGCCGATGGTCATCCGCATCCCGTACGCGGGCGGCATCGGGGGAGTGGAACACCACTCCGACTCGTCGGAGGCGTACTACGCGCACACGCCGGGGCTCACGGTGCTCTCGCCGGCGACCTCGCAGGACGCCTACGGCCTGCTGCGCGCGGCGATCGCCTCCCCGGACCCCGTCGTCTTCCTGGAGCCGAAGAAGCTGTACTGGGCGACCGGCGAGGTGGACACCGCAGCGCCGCTGCCCGAGATCGGCCGCGCGCGCATCGCCAGGGAGGGCACCGACGCGACGCTGATCGCGTACGGCCCGACCGTCCCTGTCGCGCTCGCCGCGGCGGAGGCGGCGGAGGAGGACGGCCGCAGCCTCGCCGTCGTCGACCTGCGCAGCATCGTCCCGTTCGACGACGAGACCGTGTGCGCGGCCGTCCGGGCGACGGGACGCGCGGTGGTCGTCGCGGAGGCGCCCGGCTTCGCGAGCGTCGCCGCGGAGATCGCCGCGCGGGTGTCGGAGCGCTGCTTCCACTACCTTCAGGCGCCGGTGCGCCGCGTGACCGGGTTCGACACCCCGTTCGCCCCGCCGAAGCTGGAGCGGTTCTACCTGCCGAACGTGGACCGGGTGCTGGACGCGGTCGACACGCTGCAGTGGGAGGACGCGTGAACGCCCGGGTGTTCGCCCTGCCGGACCTCGGCGAGGGGCTGACCGACGCGGAGCTGGTCCGCTGGCTGGTGGCCGTGGGCGACACGGTCGCCGTCGACCAGCCGATCGCCGAGGTGGAGACCGCGAAGTCGGTCGTGGAGGTGCCGACGCCGTTCGCGGGCGTCGTGGCCGCCCTGCACGGCGCGGAGGGCGAGACGGTGCTCGTGGGCGCGCCGCTGCTCGAGGTGAGCGAGGAGGCGCCGACTCCCGCGCCCGAGGCGGCTTCGCCGGAGGCGGCAGTGCCGGGGGCTTCCGGCTCCGGTCAGGTGCTGGTCGGCTACGGGACGACCGACCACGCCACCACGCGCCGCCGCTCCCGCACGACGGCGTCCTCGACGATCACCGCCGAGGCGCCCGGCCGCGTCGTGCCGGTCATCTCGCCCGTTGTGCGCTCGCTCGCGCACCGCAACGGCGTCGACATCGCCGCGCTGCACCCGAGCGGCGCGGGCGGCGTCGTGACCAGGCGCGACGTGGAGGCGGCGATCCCGCGTCCCGCGCCCGCCGCGCCCGCCGCGCCCGCGCCCGCTGCCCCCGGCTCCTCCGCCGTCGACCCCCGCACCGGCCTCGCCGTCGCCGCCACCACGCCGTTCTCACGCTTCCGCCGCACGGTCGCCGACGCGATGGTGCGCAGCCGCAGCGAGATCCCCGAGGCGACCGTCTGGGTGGACGCCGACGCGACCGAGCTGTGGGAGGCGCGACGCCGCCTCGCCGGCCCCGGCCGCGCGCCGTCCGTGCTCGCCTTCATCGCCCGCTTCGCGCTCGCGTCGCTCGCGCGGCATCCCGAGCTCGCCGGCCGGGTGACCGAGGACGGCGACGCGCTGGAGACCTTCGACGGCGTCAACCTCGGCATCGCCGCCGACACCCCGCGCGGTCTCGTCGTCCCCGTCGTCCGGCGTGCCGACCGGATGAGCGTGCGCGACCTGGACGCCGCCATCGCCGCCCTGGCGACCTCCGCCCGCGAGGGCGCCCTCCCACCCGCCGACCTCACCGGATCCACCTTCACCGTCAACAACTACGGCAGCCTCGGCGTCGACGGCAGCGCCGCGATCATCAACCATCCCGAGGTCGCCATCCTGGGCGTCGGCCGGATCATCGAGCGGCCGTGGGTGGTCGACGGCGCGGTCGTGCCGCGCCGCATCGTGCAGCTCTCGCTCGTCTTCGACCACCGGGTCACCGACGGCGGCGTCGCGGCCGGCTTCCTGCGCGAGGTGGCGGATGCGGTCGAATCCCCGTTCGCCTTCCTGGTCGCCGAAGCCCCGGGTACGGTGTGAGACATGAGCGACAAGAAGAAGGACGACGAGGACTACGACCTCGACTTCGAGAAGGACGTGGCCCCCGAGGAGAACATCGACTGGCTGCCGCACCCGGAGCCCTCCGACGGCGAGGCTCCCGCGCCCTGACCCCGTAGGCTTGGGGGAGTGACCGCGCGTACCTTCCCCCTCTGGCTGGCCCTCGTCTTCGCCATCGTCTGCGGGGCGGGCATCGCGTTGCAGTCCCGCATCAACGGCGAGCTCGGCCACCGGCTCGGCGACGGGTTCACCGCGGCCGCGATCTCGTTCGGCTCCGGCCTGATCATCCTGATCGTGGCGCTCGCGATCGCCCCCGCCGGCCGGCGCGGCCTGCGCAGGGTCACCGGTGCGCTGCGCGGCGGCGAGTTGCGCTGGTGGTACGTCCTGGGCGGCGCGGCCGGCTCGTTCCTCGTGCTCTCGCAGGGCATCGCGGCCGCCGCGCTCGGCGTCGCGCTGTTCACCGTCTCCGTCGTCGCCGGCCAGACCGTCAGCGGGCTGGTGCTCGACCGGATCGGCCTCGGCCCCGGCGGCCGCCGCCCGCTCACCCCCGCACGCGTCGCCCGCGCGCTCATCGCGCTCGTGGCCGTGGCCTGGGCAGTGTCCGCGGAGTTCGGCGGCAGCGTGCCGGTGTGGATGATGCTGCTCCCGCTCATCGCCGGCCTCGGCATGGGCTGGCAGCAGGCCGTCAACGGCCAGGTGCGCGTGCTCGCCGAGAGCGCGCTCACCGCGACGTTCATCAACTTCCTCGTCGGCACCGTCGTCCTGCTCGTGCTGATGTTCATCGACTGGGGCGTCGCCGGGCTCCCGAACCCGCTGCCCACCGAGCCCTGGCTGTACATCGGTGGCGCGATCGGCTGCGTCTTCATCGGCGCATCCGCCCTGCTGGTGCGCATCACCGGGGTCCTGCTGCTCGGCCTCGCCACCGTCGCCGGCCAGCTGGTCACGGCCCTGCTGCTGGACGTGTTCGCGCCGACGACCACCGGCGGGATCGCGTTCTCGACCGTCGGCGGCACCCTGCTGGCCCTCGTCGCCGTCGCGGTCGCGAGCATCCGCTGGGGCTCCCGCCGCGCGAACCGCGTCGACGGCTGACCGGCCCGCGCCGCATCACCCGATCACACCCGCCACGCACCGCGCCGATTCGTCACGAACGCGCGCGATCCGTCACGAACAGCACGCATTCGTCACGAACGGCACGCATTCGTCACGAATCACGAACGGCACGCATTCGTCACGAACGGCACGCATTCGTGACGAACCGCAAGCGGTCCGGGTCAGTCCAGCACGCTGAGGAAGCGGGCGGGGTCGATCGCCTTGCGGTGACCCTCCTTGCTGTCCTCGGGGATCCCGCCGACGTAAAGCCAGCCGAGCAGGCGCTCGTTCCTGGCCAGCCCGTGCATCGCGTGCACGGCCTTCGAGCGGGTGTGGTGGCCGGTGCGCCAGATCACGCCCCAGCCCGCGTCGTGCAGCAGCAGGCTCAGGATGTGCGCGACGCCGGAGGCGACCGCGTCCTGCTCCCAGCCCGGCACCTTCTCGCTCTTCGTACGCACCGAGACCACCGCGATCAGCAGCGACGAGCGCAGCGGCTTGGCCGCGAGCTTCTCGGCCGCCTCGCCGCTCAGCTTCGCGTCCTTCGCGAACGCGCGGCCGAGCCGGACCCTCGCGTCGCCGCGCAGCTCGATGAGCCGCCAGGGATGCAGGGCGGAGTGGTCGGCGACCCGTCCGGCCGCCGCGACGAGCGGCAGCAGCTCCTCGTGCGTCGGCGCGGCCGGCGTCACCCGCGAGTACGAGCGGCGTGCCGCGACGCGGGAGACCAGATCGCTTGTCGCCTCGCCGTCCCGATCAGGCATCCGGCGTGAAGTTCAGCGAGATGGAGTTCATGCAGTATCGGTCGCCGGTCGGCGTCCCGAAGCCGTCGGGGAAGACGTGGCCCAGATGCGAACCGCAGCTGGCGCAGCGGACCTCGGTGCGGACCATGCCGAGGCTGGTGTCCTCGAGCAGCTCGACCGCCTCCGGGCGCACCGACTCGTAGAAGCTCGGCCAGCCGCAGCCGCTGTCGAACTTGGTGCCCGACTTGAACAGCTCGGCGCCGCACGCGGCACAGGTGTACAGGCCGGCGCGGCTCTCGTCGAGCAGCTCCCCGGTCCACGGGCGCTCGGTCGCGGCCCCGCGCAGCACGGCGTACTGGTCGGGGCTCAGTTCCCGGCGCCACTCGTCGTCGGACTTGGTGACGTCGTAGTTCTCCTGGGCAGCGTCCATCACGCGATTCCTTTCGTCAGTCACCACCCTAAACGGCCAGGTGGCCGCCGCTGTTCCCTGTTTCCTCACGCGACGTGCCGCACCCAAACGGGCAACACACAGGGGGCCGCCTCTAGGATGATGCGCGAGCGCTTGGCAGGTCGGCTGAGGACGACGAGGGAAGGCGGTGCGCGTGGCGGACGCTGCGAATCACCACCGACCCGAGCCGGAACCGGACGGTCTGAGTGGACGTGACGCCGCGATCCTGGCGTTCGAGCGTCAGTGGTGGCGGCACGCCGGAGCCAAGGAGCAGGCCATCCGCGAGGAGTTCGGTCTCTCGGCGGCCCGGTACTATCAGCTCCTCGGTGCGCTGATCGACCGCCCCGAGGCGCTCCAGCACGACCCCATGCTCGTCAAGCGCCTGCTCCGGCTGCGTGAGAGCCGGCTCGCCGCTCGGCAGGCCAGGATGCTCCCGCCCGCCGACTGACCGCGAGGAACCCCCACCAGATGGCAGAGAAATACCCGAGAGACCGGTTCGATGAGATCCCCGACGATCTGCACCGCGTCGGGGCGCACCGGGCTCCCCGGCCGAAGGGCCGCGGCTGGATCGCGGTCGGCTGGGCTGCGCTGGCCACCGTCGTCCTGATCGGCGCCGGTGTCTTCGGGCTCTCGCTGGTGAGCGGCTCGATCAGCTTCCACGGCTCGCCGAACACCAACGGGGCTCCCTCGTCCACGACCGCCACGGCGACCTCGACGCCGACGCCGACGGTCGTCCCGACGGTCGACCCGTCGCTGTCGGTCAACATCCTCAACGGCACGACGACCGAGGGCCTCGGCGCGAAGGCGTCGGACGCGCTGACCGCCGCCGGCTGGAAGATCGGCGCCGTCGCGAACGCCGACAACACGAACGTCGCCGCCACCGTCGTCTACTACGCCGACCCGGCGAAGCAGGCCGCCGCCCTCGGCGTCGCGCGGTCCCTCCCCGGGGCCACCGTGCAGCAGACGCAGGACTTCGCGGACACCGGCGCCGACCTCACCGTCGTCCTCGGCCGCAACTACACCGGCTGACCGCCCCGCCTCCCGGTCCCGCTCGTCGGCGCGCGCCGCGGGTCGCGGGTTTGTTTCGCGCGTGTTTAACTTCCGCCTTTTTGGTAACGGATTCGCGAAAAGACTGGTGAATACCGGCATACCAAGCATTAGGATCGGGATTCAACGCGCGGCGCTGGACCGCGCGAGCGACACAGCAATGGGAGTAATGCATGGCGAACGGGACCGTGAAGTGGTTCAACGCTGAAAAGGGCTACGGATTCATCACCGTCGAAGGTGGGGGACAGGACGTTTTCGTTCATTACTCCGCAATTGACATGAACGGCTACAAGGTTCTCGAAGAGGGCCAGCAGGTGCAGTTCGAGGTCGGCTCGGGCAACAAGGGTCCGCAGGCCGAGTCTGTGCGTCCGGTGTAGTACGCAAGCGTCAGAACGACCAGGAGAGCGCCGCCCACCCGGGCGGCGCTCTCTCGTGTTCTCTGGACCGTTCTTCTATCATGGGCGACGCAGCGGTTCACGGGGAGGATCGGCGGATGGGTCTCGAGTTCGAGCACAGGACATCCGACTCTCCCGTGATCGAGCAGGTCTGGCGCAGCCGTAGCACCGGCGCGACGACCATGACGTCCGTGGCCCGCGCGCACTGGGACTTCGTGTTCTGGGAGGGACCGGACGGCGTCCGCGCCGGGGTCCAGGGTCCCGAGTCCCGGGCGTCGGAGGCGCCGGTGCCGGCGGATGCCGACTTCCTCGGCGTGCGGCTGGCCCTCGGGACGTTCCTCCCGGGGCTCGCGCCCGGCGCGCTCGTGGACCGATTCGTCGAGCTGCCCGTCGGGCGCGGTCGGTTCGCGCTCGCGGGTGAGCGCATCCGTCTGCCGCGCTACGGCGACGCGGAGGACTTCGTCGCCCGGCTGCTCCGCCGCGGCCTGCTCGCCTCCTCCTTCCTCCAGGAGGAGGTGCTGACCGACCGCACGCGGCAGCGCCGTTACCGCGACGCCGTCGGGCTGTCCCAGCGCACTGTGCTCCAGATCGCTCGCGCGCACGATGCCGCCGTGCGGCTGAGGGAGGGGCAGCGGCCCGCAGCCGTCGCGCAGGAGACCGGCTACTTCGACCAGCCGCATCTCGCCCGGTCGCTGCGGCGCTTCATCGGGCCCTCGGCGACGGAACTCGTCGGCAGCGGCGCGAGCGGAAGCCCGCTGTCGTTGCTGTACAAGACGGAGGAACAGTCCGGCCGGTAGCGTCCGAACAGGCCCGGCATCGGGCCCACGACATCGAGGAGACCACCGTGACCGACACCGCTTCCACCCCGATATCCCGCCGCGTCGTGCTCTACGAGCTGATGTCGATCGACGGCTTCGCGGACGACCCGGGGGAGGGCGAGTGGCTGCGGGACACCGGCGCCGGGCTCGGCGACTTCCTCGCCGAGACGATCGCCACCCAGGACGCGGTGCTGCTCGGGCGGCGCACCTACGAGAAGTGGGCGCCCTACTGGCCGACCGCGGATGTCCAGCCGTTCGCCGACTTCATCAACGCCACGCGCAAGTACGTGTTCACGTCGTCCCCGCTGGAGCCCGAGTGGTCCGAGTCGGTTCCCGTCGCGGAGCCGGCCGCCGCGTTCGTCTCCGACCTCACCCGAGAGCAGGGAGGCGACATCGGCATCCACGGCAGCCTCTCGCTGGCGCGCGACCTGCTGGCGGCCCGTCTGGTGGACGACCTGCGGCTGGTCGTCGCCCCGAGCATCGCCGGCCACGGCAAGCGGCTCTTCGGCGACGACAGCGGCCTGCAGGCCTTCGACCTGGTCGACTCCGAGCGCTCCGGGGGGTGCCTCCTCCTGCACTATCGACGACGCGGCTGACCTCGCCCCCTCCCAGGCGTCCGCCCTGAGCGTGCTCGTCTTGCACTCCACCGCCGCGAGTGCCAGAATCGCTTTAGCACTCCATCTGATCGAGTGCTAATCAACGGAATCTTTCGCAGACGTCCGGGAGGGACGAGTAACACATGGCAAAGATCATTGCTTTCGACGAGGACGCCCGCCGCGGCCTCGAGCGCGGCCTGAACATCCTGGCCGACACGGTCAAGGTGACGCTGGGCCCGCGTGGCCGCAACGTCGTCCTGGAGAAGAAGTGGGGCGCCCCGACCATCACGAACGATGGCGTCTCCATCGCGAAGGAGATCGAGCTCGACGACCCGTACGAGAAGATCGGCGCGGAGCTCGTCAAGGAGGTCGCGAAGAAGACCGACGACGTCGCGGGTGACGGCACCACCACGGCCACCGTCCTGGCCCAGGCGCTCGTCAAGGAGGGCCTCCGCAACGTGGCCGCCGGCGCCGACCCCATCACGCTGAAGCGCGGCATCGAGAAGGCCGTCGCGGCCGTCACCGACGAGCTCGTCTCCAGCGCCAAGGAGGTCGAGACCAAGGCCGAGATCGCGGCCACCGCGTCCATCTCCGCCGGCGACACCACCATCGGCGAGATCATCGCCGAGGCGATCGACAAGGTCGGCAAGGAGGGCGTCGTCACCGTCGAGGAGTCGAACACCTTCGGCACCGAGCTCGAGCT
>NZ_JBQCGZ010000146.1:0-6423 GCF_051955155.1 Leifsonia sp. | reverse complement strand
CGCGCCCCGCCCGCGGCCCCCCCGCGGGGGGGGGCCGCCCCCGCGGTCCGTCCGCGGTCAGGCGCGGAGGTGGTAGCGGAGCGAGGCGAGCTCGGCGCGCAGGGCGGCCGGGACGCGGGCTCCGAACTGGTCGAAGAACTCGTCGGTCAGGTCGCATTCGGCGAGCCAGCTGTCCCGGTCGACCTCGAACAGGGCCTCCAGGTCCTCCGCCGGCACGTCGATGCCGTCGAGGTCCAGCTGCTCGGGGACGGGGAGCCGGCCGATCGGAGTGTCGATCGCGTCCGCGCTGCCCTCGACGCGTCGGGCGATCCATTCGATCACGCGCGCGTTCTCGCTGAAGCCGGGCCAGAGGAAGCGGCCGTCATCACTCTTGCGGAACCAGTTCACCTGGAAGATCGCCGGCGCGTTCGACCCGAGCTTCTCGCCCATCGCCAGCCAGTGGCCCCAGTAGTCGGCCATGTTGTAGCCGCAGAACGGCAGCATCGCGAACGGGTCGCGGCGCAGCTCGCCGACGGTGCCCTCCGCCGCCGCGGTCTTCTCCGAAGAGATGGTCGCGCCGATGAACACGCCGTGCTTCCAGTCTCGCGCCTGAGCGACGAGCGGGACGTTCGTGGCGCGTCGGCCGCCGAACAGGATCGCGTCGATCGGCACGCCGTCGAACGCGTCCCAGTCGTCAGCGATCGCCGGGCACTGCGCCGCCGAGACGGTGAAGCGCGAGTTCGGGTGCGCGGCGGGACGGCCGCTCGCCGGCGTCCAGTCGTTCCCCTGCCAGTCGACGAGGTGCGCGGGCGGCTCCTCCGTCAGGCCCTCCCACCAGACATCGCCGTCGTCGCGCAGCGCGACGTTGGTGAAGATGGTGTTGCCCCACAGCGTCTCCACCGCGGTCTTGTTGGTGAGCTCGCCGGTGCCCGGCGCGACGCCGAAGAAGCCGGCCTCCGGATTGATGGCGCGCAGGCGGCCGTCCGGGCCCTGCCGCAGCCACGCGATGTCGTCGCCGATGGTCTCGACCGTCCAGCCGGGGATGCTGGGCTTCAGCATCGCGAGGTTGGTCTTGCCGCACGCCGACGGGAACGCCGCCGCAATGTGGAAGATGCGTCCCTCCGGGGAGGTCACCTTGATGATGAGCATGTGCTCGGCGAGCCAGCCCTCGTCGCGCGCCATGACCGAGGCGATCCGCAGCGCGAAGCACTTCTTGGCCAGGATGGCGTTGCCGCCGTAGCCGGAGCCGTAGGACCAGATCTCGCGGGTCTCCGGGAACTGCACGATGTACTTGGCCTCGTTGCACGGCCACGGGACGTCCTCGTGACGGACGCCGTCCGCGTCCACCAGGGGCGCGCCGACGCTGTGCACGGTCGGCACCCACGGCGCGCCGGCCTCGATCAGGTCGAGCACGGTGCTGGTGACACGGGTCATCATCCCCATGCTCACCGCGACGTACGCGGAGTCGGTGATCTCGATCCCGACCTGCGAGAGCGGACCGCCGACCGGGCCCATCGAGAACGGGACCACGTACATCGTGCGGCCGCGCATGCTCCCGGCGAAGACCTCGCGCAGCTCGGCGCGCATCCCCTCCGGCTCGCGCCAGTTGTTGGTCGGGCCGGCGTCCTGCTCGTCGACCGAGCAGATGAAGGTGCGGTCCTCGACCCTGGCGACGTCGCCGGGGTCGGTGCGGGCCAGGAAGCTGTTGGGGCGCCACTCCGGGTTGAGCCGGATGAGCTTGCCCTCGGCGACGAGCTGCTTGGTGAGGCGGTCGGCCTCACCGAGGGAGCCGTCGCACCAGACGACCTCGTCGGGCTGGGTGAGGGAGGCGATGTCGTCCACCCAGGCGTGCAGGGAGTCGAGCCCGGAGGGCCCGTCGAGCTCGGTGAGCGGAAGCTCGGCGATGGTCATTCCGTCTGTCCTCTCGATTGAAAGATCGGCTGTAGATCCAGCATCCGCGAGGATTCGGTGCTTGGGATGCGATTCTCAGTGGAAAGAATCGCGATTCTTTCGCTATCGTGAAGGGATGGACGCAGACGTCGCGACGCTCGGTCATCGCATCCGGCATTTCCGCACGCAGCGCGGGCTCACCCTCGACGAGCTCGGCGCCGCGACCGGCGTCGCGGCCAGCCAGCTCTCGCTCATCGAGAACGGCAAGCGCGAGCCGCGCGTCACCCTGCTCTCCGGGCTCGCGGCCGCGCTCGGCGTGCAGCTCGCCGACCTGCTCTCCTCCGAGCCGCCGGACGAGCGCGCGGCGCTCGAGATCGAGCTCGCGCGCATCCAGCGCGGGACGCTGTACGGTTCGCTGGGGCTGCCGTCGGTGAAGCCGACCAAGGGAACGCCGACCGAGACGCTGGAGGCGCTGGTCGGCCTGCACCGCGAGCTCGCGCGCCGGGCGTCCGAGGCGATCGCCACCCCGGAGGAGGCGCGCAGAGCGAACACCGAGCTGCGCGAGCGGATGCGCGGCGAGAACAACTACATCCCCGAGATCGAGGACCTGGCCGAAGAGCGCGTCAAGGCGTCCGGCCACGTGCGCGGCGCGCTCACGCACCGCGAGGTGAGCGTGATGGCGGAGCAGCTCGGCTTCGAGCTGATCTACGCGAACGACCTGCCGCGCTCCACGCGGTCGATCACGGACCTCGAGAACGGCCGGATCTACCTGCCGCCGGCGTCCATCCCGGGCGGCCACGGCCTCCGGTCGATGGCGCTGCAGGCGATGGCGCACCGGCTGCTCGGCCACGAGCGGCCCGCCAGCTACGCCGACTTCCTGCGGCAGCGGCTGGAGATCAACTACTTCGCAGCGTGCTGCCTGATGCCGCAGCGCGCGGCCGTCGCGTTCCTGGAGCAGGCGAAGAAGGACAAGGACCTCGCGGTCGAGGACTTCCGCGACGCGTTCGGCGTGACGCACGAGGCGGCGGCCCTCCGGCTCACCAACCTCGCCACCCGGCACCTGGACATGCCGCTGCACTTCCTGCGCGTCGGCGACGACGGCGCGCTCTACAAGGGCTACGAGAACGACGGCCTGCCGCTGCCGACCGACGTCACCGGCTCCATCGAGGGGCAGGTGGTCTGCCGCAAGTGGGGCGCGCGCACGGCGTTCACGCACACCAACCTGACCACCGAGATGTACCAGTACACGGACACGCCGGCCGGCACCTACTGGTGCGCGACGCAGGTCGGCTCGACGACCGAGGGCGGCTTCTCGATCAGCGTCGGCGTGCCGTTCGACCAGGCCAAGTGGTTCCGCGGCCGCGAGACGACGGTGCGCACCGAGTCGCGGTGCCCGGACGAGTCATGCTGCAAGCGGCCGCCGGCCGACCTCTCCGACCGCTGGTCGGGGAAGGCGTGGCCGAGCGCCCGGCTGCACGCGCACATCCTCTCGCCGCTGCCCTCCGGCTCGTTCCCCGGCGTCGACGACTCCGACGTCTACACGTTCCTCGAGTCCCACTCCGCGCTCTGACGAACCCGCCGAGTACGCAGATTCTCCGCGTACTCGGCCGTTTTCGGGCGATTTTCTGCGTACTCGGCTCTTACTTGGGCTGCATGCGGATGGCGCCGTCGAGGCGGATCGTCTCGCCGTTGAGCATGGGGTTGTCGACGATGTGGCGCACCAGGGCGGCGTATTCGGCGGGGCGGCCGAGCCGGGCGGGATGCGGGACCTGGGCGGCGAGGGAGTCCTGCGCCGCCTGCGGGAGGCCGGCCATCATCGGGGTCTCGAAGATGCCGGGCGCGATCGTGACGACCCGGATCAGGCTGCGGGCGAACTCGCGCGCGAGCGGGAGCGTCATCGCCGCGACGCCGCCCTTGGACGCCGAGTAGGCCGGCTGCCCGATCTGGCCGTCGAACGCGGCGACGGACGCGGTGTTCACGATCACGCCGCGCTCCTCCCCCACCGGCTCCGTCTCGACCATCGCCGCCGCCGCCAGCCGGACGACGTTGAAGGTGCCGATCAGGTTCACGCGCACCACGCGCTCGAAGCTCTCCAGCGGCAGGACACCGTCCCGGCCGAGCACCTTCTGCGCGGTCGCGATCCCGGCGCAGTTCACGACGACGCGCAGTGGTCCGAGCTCGCCCGCGGCGGTCACGGCCGCCTGCACCTGGTCCTCGTCGGTCACGTCGGCGGCGACGAAGCGCGCGTGCGGGCCGAGCGCCGTCGCCGCCTTCTCGCCCTCCGAGGTCGGCAGGTCGAGCAGCACCACCCGCGCTCCCGCCTCGGTGAGGGCGCGCGCGGTGGCGTTGCCGAGACCGCTCGCGCCTCCGGTGACGATGGCCGAGCATCCGTCGATCTGCATGGGTGTCCTTCCGTTCGGGGGTGGATGCGCCTCAGCGCAGGATCTCGATGAGGGTGGCGTTGGCGGTGCCGCCTCCCTCGCACATCGTCTGCAGCCCGAACCGGCCGCCTGTCGCCTCCAGCTCGGAGACGAGCGTCGCGAGCAGCCGGGTTCCGGACGAGCCGAGCGCGTGGCCCAGCGCGATCGCGCCGCCGCGCGGGTTCAGCTTCGCCGGGTCCGCGCCGAACTCCGTGCGCCACAGCAGCGGGACGGGGGCGAACGCTTCGTTGACCTCGAACGCGTCGATCTCGTCGAGCCGGACGCCGCTGCGATCGAGCAGCTTCCTGGTCGCGGGCAGGATTCCGGTGAGCATGAACAGCGGGTCGCTGCCCGCCACGGCGAACGAGTGGAAGCGCGCCCGCGGGCGGACGCCGAGCCGGGCGGCGGCCTCCGCGCTCATGATCAGCGCGGCGGAGGCGCCGTCGGTCAGCGGAGAGGAGTTGCCCGCCGTGATCCGCCAGTCCAGCTGCGGGAAGCGCTCCGCGAGCGCGTCGGTGCGGAACGAGGGCGCGAGCGCGGCCAGCTTCTCCGCCGTGGTGCCCGGCCGGATGGTCTCGTCCGCGCTCACGCTGCCGCTGTCCGGCGTCGGCACCAGCATCAGCTCGGCGTCGAAGGCGCCGGATGCCGCGGCCTCGGCCGCGCGCTGGTGCGATGCCGCTGCGAAGTCGTCGAGCTCCGCCCGCGAGAACCCCCAGCGGTCGGCGATCAGCTCGGCGGCGACGCCCTGGTTCACGAGCCCGTCCGGGTAGCGCTGGTGCAGCAGCTCCCCGCCGAGGGAGGCGCCGCCCACGTTGGAGCCCATCGGCGCGCGGCTCATCGACTCCACTCCGCACGCGATGACCACGTCGTAGGCGCCGGCGATCACGCCCTGCGCCGCGAAGGCGGCCGCCTGCTGGCTGGACCCGCACTGCCGGTCGACGGTGACGGCCGGAACGCTCTCCGGGAACCCGGCGCTCAGCACCGCCGTCCTGGTGATGTTGCCGGCCTGCTCGCCCGCCTGGGTCACGCAGCCGCCGATCACGTCGTCGACAGCGGCGGGATCGACGCCGCTGCGGTGCAGCAGCTCTTCCAGCACCCCGGCGAGCAGGTCGGCGGGGTGGATGTCGGAGAGCTCCCCGCCGGGCTTGCCGCGTCCGGAGGGCGTGCGGACGACCTCGACGATGACGGCCTCTGTCGCTGCCATGTCAGGCTCCGAACGGGTCGGGGGTGAGCGTGTACTTGGTGCTGAGGTACTCGTGGATGCCCTCGAAGCCACCCTCGCGGCCCAGGCCCGACTGCTTCACGCCGCCGAACGGGGCCGCCGCGTTGGAGACGACCCCGACGTTCAGGCCCATCATCCCGGTCTGCAGCCGCTCGATCATCCGCTGGCCACGGGCCAGGTCCTTGGTGAACACGTAGGACACCAGCCCGAACTCGGTGTCGTTGGCGATGCGCACCGCCTCGTCCTCGTCGGAGAACCGCACGATGGAGAGCACCGGGCCGAAGATCTCCTGGCGCAGGATCTCGCTCCCGGCGCGCACGTCCGTCACCACGGTCGGCTCGAAGAACGTGCCTGCGCCCTCGACGCGCGAGCCGCCGGTCAGCACGGACGCGCCGCGCGCGACCGCGTCCTCCAGCAGCTGGGCCGCCTTGTCCACCGCGTCCGCGTTGATGAGCGGGCCGATGGTCACGCCGTCCTCGGTGCCTCGGCCGACCCGGAGCCCGTTCACGCGCTCGGTCACCCGGCGCGCGAACTCGTCTGCCACGGCCTCGTGCACGATGAAGCGGTTGGCGGCCGTGCAGGCCTCGCCGATGTTGCGGAACTTCGCGAGCATCGCGCCGTCCACCGCCCTGTCCAGGTCGGCGTCGTCGAAGACGACGAACGGGGCGTTGCCGCCGAGCTCCATCGAGGTGCGCAGCACGTTCTCGGACGCCTGCTGCAGCAGCTTCCTGCCCACCTCGGTGGACCCGGTGAAGGACAGCTTGCGCAGCCGCGGGTCGGAGATGATCGGTGCTGACACCTTCCCCGACGTGGAGGTGGTGATCACGTTCAGCACGCCGGCCGGGAGTCCGGCGTCGGCGAGGAGCTTCGCGAAGTACAGCGTGGTGAGCGGGGTCAGCTCGGCGGGTTTGA
>NZ_JBQCGZ010000145.1:0-26648 GCF_051955155.1 Leifsonia sp. | reverse complement strand
GGGGGGGGGGGGGGCGGGGCGGGGGCGCCCCCCCCCCCGCCCCCCCCCGCCCCCCCCCCCCGGGGGGGGGCCCGGCCCCGGTGCGGTACGCCGTAGAACTCGCGCTCGAACACGGCGCGGGCGCGGCGGGTGACCGCCAGGTAGTCCTCCTCCAGCCGGCTCGCCGAGCCGGGCGGGTACTCCATCAGCCGGGCGACGCCGTCCAGCGCCACCCGGTCGGCGGGGAGCACGTCCGCCGTCTTGTCCGTCCAGAGCGTCATCGCCGAGCGGGCGCGGGAGGCGAACACCCACGCGTCGTGCAGCTTTGCCGCGTCCTCCGCGGAGACCAGGCCGTTCTCCGCCGCCACCGCGAGCGCGTCCAGCGTGGACGTCGTGCGCAGCGCCGGGATCGCCGCGGCGTGCTGCAGCTGGATGAGCTGCACGAACCACTCCACGTCGCTGAGCGACCCGCGGCCGAGCTTCAGGTGCCTGGCCGGGTCTGCGCCCTGCGGCAGCCGCTCGTTCTCCACGCGCGCCTTGATGCGCTTGACCTCGCGCACCTCCCGCTCGGCGATGGCGGACGGGTAGCGCACCTCGTCGGCGACGGCCTCGAAGTCCGCCAGCAGGGCGGGATCCCCGGCGACGCCGCGCGCACGCAGCAGCGCCTGCGCCTCCCAGGTGAGCGACCAGCGCCGGTAGTACGCGCGGTACGACTCCAGCGAGCGGACGGGCGTGCCGTTCTTGCCCTCGGGACGCAGCCCGATGTCGAGGTCGAGCGGCAGCCGGTTGTCCTCGGTGAGCCGGTTCAGCTCGGAGACGATCGCCAGCGCCGCGCTGTGCGCCGCCTCCGGCTCGGCGGCGAGCGGGCGGAAGACGTACATCACGTCGGCGTCGGAGCCGAAGCCGAGCTCGCGGCCGCCGAACCGGCCCATCCCGATGATCGCGAACTCCAGGTCGTCCGCGTCGCCCCTGGCCGCGCGGATCGCGGCGAGCACGCCGGTCAGCACGTTCTCGGTCACGGCGGTGAGCCCGTGCGCGAGCTCCTCGATGGTGCACAGGCCGAGGATGCCGCAGAACGCCAGCCGCAGCACCTCGCGCCGCCGGACCGTGCGGAGGGCGGCGGCCGCCGTGTCCACCGACTCGTGCCTGGCCAGGATCGCGGCGGTCTCCTCGCGCAGCAGCTGCGGCGATCGCGGCCGCAACTCGTCCTCCGACTCCAGCCACGCCACCGACTCCGGGATGCGGCCGAGCAGTTCGCCGGCGAACCGGGAGCCGGAGAGCACCCTGGTCAGCTTCTCCGCGGCCCCCGTGGAGTCCCGCAGCATCCGCAGGTACCAGTGCGTGGATCCCAGGTCCTCGCTGAGCCTCCGGAACGTCAGCAGCCCGTAGTCCGGGTCGGCGCCGTCGGCGAACCACTGCAGCATCACCGGGAGCAGGTGCCGCTGGATGGTCGCGCGCCGGGACACCCCGGCGGTGAGCGCGCCGATGTGGGTGAGCGCGCCGCGGGGGTCGCGGAAGCCGATCGCCGCGAGGCGGGCCTCCGCCTGCTCGCTGGTCAGCGCGAAGTCCTCGCTCGGCGTCGCCGCCACGGCGCTCAGCAGCGGCCGGTAGAAGAGCCGCTCGTGCAGCCCGCGCACGCGGTGCTTGATCTCGTTCCAGCGCGTCATCAGCGCGGGCGCGCTCGTGGCGAGGCCGGTCGCGCGCGCGAGCACGCGCACCTCCCCCTCGTCGCGCGGCATGATGTGGGTGCGCTGCAGGTGCAGCAGCTGGAGCCGGTGCTCCATCAGCCGCAGCGTGCGGTAGTCCTGCGCGAAGGTCGCCGCCTCCTCGCGGCCGATGTAGCCCTGCTCGGCCAGCGCGCGCAGCGCCGAGAGGGTGTCGCGCTGGCGCACCCGGTCGTCGGTCTGCCCGTGGACGAGCTGCAGCAGCTGGACCGTGAACTCGACGTCGCGCAGGCCGCCCGGCCCGAGCTTGAGCTGGTAGTGGACTTCGTCGTCCGGGATGTTGTCGGTGACGCGCTCGCGCATCCGCTGCACCGACTCCACGAAGTTCTCGCGGGACGCGCTGCTCCACACCTTCGGCGCGAGCGCGGCGACGTAGCGCTCGCCCAGGTCGCGGTCGCCCGCGAGCGGCCTGGCCTTCAGCAGCGCCTGGAACTCCCAGCCCTTCGCCCAGCGGTCGTAGTAGGCGATGTGGGAGTCGAGCGTTCGCACCAGCGCGCCGTCCTTGCCCTCCGGGCGCAGGTTCGGGTCCACCTCCCACAGGCCCGGCTCGATCGCCGGGTCGTGGATGCCGCGCTGGGTCAGCACCGCCAGCCGGGTCGCGATGTCCACCGCGCGGCCGGAGGAGACGCCGGCGTCGTCCGCGCCCTCGGTGACATAGATGACGTCGACGTCGCTGACGTAGTTGAGTTCGCGCGCGCCGGCCTTGCCCATCCCGATGATCGCGAACGGGGTCGCGCGCACCTCCGCCTCGGGGAACCGGCCGGGTCCGCTGCCGCTGGTCTGGCGGCGGGCGACGGCGAGCGAGGCCTCCAGCGCGGCGGCGGCGAGGTCGGAGAGGGCTGCGGCGACGGCGTCGAAGCCGGCCACCGGGTCCTCCTGCTCCAGGTCGAAGCTCGCGATCTGCACGAGCCGGCGGCGGTAGCGGACGCGCAGCGCGGTCCACGCCTCCTCCTCGACCACGCTCGCGAAGCCGTCGACGGCGCCGACCGCGTCCAGCAGGTCGGCGCGCAGCTCGTCGGCGCCGGGCAGGGCGGTGATCGGGTAGTCCAGGGCGGCGAGCTCGGCCGGCTGGCGGAGGAAGAACTCGGCGGCGCCCTCGGAGGCGCCGATCACCCGCAGCAGCCGGCGCGCGTCCTTGCGGGAGGGCACGTAGCGCGCGGTCTGCACCGGCGCGTGCCGCAGCAGCCGCAGCGCGAGGGCGAGCGCGTTGTCCGGGTCCGCCGCGGCGGACAGCGCGGGAAGCAGGTCGTCGACGGGGAAGCCGGTCAGCTCGGACAGCTCGCCGAGCTCGGACCGAACGGAGCTCAGCCCCACGAAACCGGCGCGCGCCAGGGCCGTGAGGGAGAGCTGCTCGCGGGTCACGTGCGTGTCAGAGGATCTCGAGATTCGTCCGGAGCTCGTACGGGGTGACCTGCGCCCGGTACTCGGCCCACTCCTTGCGCTTGTTCAGCAGGGCGTAGTTGAACACCTGCTCGCCCAGCGTCTCCGCGACCAGCTCCGAGTCCTCCATGAGCGAGATGGCGTGGTCGAGGCTGGCGGGCAGCTGGTTGTAGCCGAGGGCGCGGCGCTCGGCGTCGGAGAGCGCCCACACGTTGTCCTCCGCCTCCGGCGGCAGCTCGTACTGCTCCTCGATGCCCTTGAGGCCGGCGGCGAGCATCAGCGAGAACGCGAGGTACGGGTTCGCCGCCGAGTCGATCGCGCGGTACTCGACGCGCGAGCTCTGGCCCTTGTTCGGCTTGTAGAGCGGGACCCGGACGAGCGCGGAGCGGTTGTTGTGGCCCCAGCAGACGAAGCTGGGCGCCTCGTCGCCGCCCCACAGCCGCTTGTAGGAGTTGACGAACTGGTTGGTGACGGCCGTGATCTCCGGAGCGTGCTTGAGCAGGCCGGCGATGAACTGGCGGCCGATCTTGGAGAGCTGGTACTGCGCACCCGCCTCGAAGAACGCGTTGGTGTCGCCCTCGAACAGCGACATGTGGGTGTGCATGCCGGATCCCGGGTGGCCGGAGAGCGGCTTCGGCATGAACGTCGCGTAGACGCCCTGCTCGATCGCGACCTCCTTGACCACCGTGCGGAACGTCATGATGTTGTCCGCCGTCGTCAGCGCGTCCGCGTAGCGCAGGTCGATCTCGTTCTGGCCGGGCCCCGCCTCGTGGTGGCTGAACTCGACGGAGATGCCGAGGTCCTCCAGCATCCGCACGGAGCGGCGGCGGAAGTCGTGCGCCGTGCCGCCGGGGACGTTGTCGAAGTAGCCGGCAGAATCGACCGGCTCGGGTCCCTCCTCGCCGAACCGGGAGGACTTCAGCAGGTAGAACTCGATCTCCGGGTGCGTGTAGAAGGTGAAGCCGCGGTCGGCCGCCTTCTCGAGCGTGCGCTTGAGGACGTTGCGCGGGTCGGAGACCGACGGCTGGCCGTCCGGCGTCGTGATGTCGCAGAACATCCGCGCGGTCGGGTCGACCTCGCCCCGCCACGGCAAGATCTGGAACGTGGTGGGGTCGGGATGCGCGAGCAGGTCGGACTCGTAGGCGCGGGTCAGCCCCTCGATCGCCGAGCCGTCGAAGCCGAGGCCCTCGGTGAACGCGCCCTCGACCTCAGCCGGTGCGATCGCGACCGACTTGAGCGTGCCGACGACGTCGGTGAACCACAGCCTCACGAACTTGACGCCGCGTTCCTCGATCGTGCGAAGAACGAAGTCGCGCTGCTTGTCCATCCTGCCCCTTTCGTCAGCCTCTCCAGACTAGTGGTTCGCGGGGCCGGGGACCCCGTGCGGCACGTCACTAGACTGAGGCGCATGACTGAGCAGTCCCCCGTGCCGTCCGTCCACCCCGAGACCTCGTCGATGCAGTCTCTGAAGCGGGTGCGGACCCGTCACTTCCAGGCCGCCAAGGAGGAGGGGGCGCCGTTCACCGGGCTGACCAGCTACGACATGCTGACGGCCCAGATCTTCGACGAGGCCGGCATCGACTTCCTGCTCGTCGGCGACTCCGCCGGCAACAACGTGCTCGGTTACGACACGACGCTGCCGGTGACGGTGGACGAGCTCATCCCGCTCACGCGCGCGGTCGCGAAGGCGGTCAAGCGCGCGTTCGTGGTGGCCGACATGCCGTTCGGCTCGTACGAGACCGGCGCCCAGGAGGCGCTGCACACGGCGGTCCGGTTCATGAAGGAGACCGGCGCGCACGCGGTCAAGCTGGAGGGCGGCGAGCGCAGCGCCAAGCAGATCCGACGCATCGTCGACGCCGGCATCCCGGTGATGGCGCACATCGGCTTCACCCCGCAGAGCGAGCACGGTCTCGGCGGCCACCTGGTGCAGGGCCGCGGCGCCGGAGCCGAGCAGATCCTCGCCGACGCGCACGCGGTCGAGGACGCCGGCGCGTTCGCGGTCGTGATGGAGATGGTGCCGGCGGACGTCGCGAAGCGCGTCACCGAGGAGCTGCGCATCCCGACGATCGGCGTCGGGGCCGGCCCGCACACCGACGGCCAGCTGCTGGTCTGGACCGACTGGGCGGGCCTCAGCACGGGACGCATCCCGCGCTTCGTCAAGCAGTACGCGGACCTGAAAGGCGTGCTGGCCGAGGCGGCGCGCAGCTACAAGGCCGACGTGCAGTCCGGCTCGTTCCCCACCGCCGACCACAGCTTCTGAGCTCCGCGCTCGCGGCTGCATATTTGCGCCAAATGCCGCTTCCGCGCGCCGCTGAACCGCTATTCGGCACACATCTCCGAATCTGCCGCGACGCGGGACCCGTCGCGCAGGGGGCTAGCGGTCCTCCGCGGCGTCCTCTTCTGCCCACTTGGCGCTGTTCTCGCGCAGCTTCTCGAGGGCGTGCTCGGCCTCGGCGCGGGTGTCGAACGGCCCGACGCGGTCGGGAGCGGGCGAGACGAAGCCCTGCTCCACCTGGCCGGTCTTCATGTTGTACCAGAACTTGTGTTCGGCGTTCTGCTCGATGCCGTAGTTGTCGCCGGTCATAAGCTTGATCCTATGCCCAAGGATTCCGCCGGTCACCTGGTCCCCGGCCGCATCAGCGCGATGCGGCCCGTCCCGTCCCGCATCCGCAGGCCGGAGTACGTCGGCAAGCCGGGGCCGGCCGCCTACACGGCGGGAGACGTGTACACGCTGGAGGAAATCGCGCACATCCGCGAGTCCGGCCGCATCGCCGCCCGCGCCATCGAGCGCGTCGGCGAGGCCGTGCGCCCCGGCGTCACCACCGAGGAGCTGGACGCGATCGGGCACGAGTTCCTGATCGAGCACGAGGCCTACCCCTCCACGCTCGGCTACCGCGGCTACCCCAAGTCGATCTGCAGCTCCGTCAACGAGGTCGTCTGCCACGGCATCCCGGACGACACGGTGCTGGAGGACGGCGACATCGTCAACATCGACATCACCGCCTATAAGAACGGCTTCCACGGCGACAGCAACCAGACCTTCGTGGTCGGCACGGCCTCCGAGGAGGTCGAGCTGCTGGTCGAGCGCACGCGCGAGTCCCTGAACCGCGGCATCAAGGCGGTCGCGCCCGGCCGCCAGGTCAACGTCATCGGGCGGGCCATCGAGTCCTACGCCAAGCGCTTCGGCTACGGCGTCGTGCGCGACTTCACCGGGCACGGCGTCGGCCGCGCCTTCCACAGCGGGCTGATCATCCCGCACTACGACGCCGCCCCGCAGTACGACGACGTGATGGAGGTCGGGATGGTGTTCACCATCGAGCCGATGCTCACGCTCGGCACGCACGAGTGGGAGATGTGGGACGACGACTGGACCGTCGTCACGCGCGACCGCAGCATCACGGCCCAGTTCGAGCACACCATCGTCGTCACCGAGCGCGGCGCGGAGATCCTGACCCTGCCGTGACCGGCGAGGTGTTCATCCCGCTCGCGACCCCCGGCGCCGCCGCAGGGTAGATTCGTGGGCATGAGCGGTCAGAAGCACGCAATCGGCATCGACATCGGCGGAACCGGCATCAAGGGGGCGCTGGTCGACCTGGACAGCGGCGAGCTGGTCAGCGACAGGGTCAAGCTGCCGACGCCGGACGGCGGGAAGCCGGACGACATCGTCGAGACCACCAAGACGATCGTCGACCAGCTCGCGGCGGAGGAGCCGGACGCCCCCGTCGGCGTCTGCTTCCCCGCGATCGTCAGCCACGGCGTCACCCTGTCCGCCGCGAACGTGTCGAAGAAGTGGATCGGGCTGCACGCAGAGGAGCTCTTCGAGAAGGCGCTCGGCCGCGACATCCACTTCGTCAACGACGCCGACGCCGCCGGTTATGCGGAGACCCGCTTCGGCGCGGCGAAGGACCGCGACGGCCTCGTGATCATGACCACTCTGGGCACGGGCATCGGCTCCGCACTCATCTACGACGGCGTCCTCATCCCGAACGCCGAGCTCGGCCACCTGGAGATCGACGGCCACGACGCGGAGTCCCGCGCCGCGTACTCCGCGAAGGAGCGCGAGGACATGTCGTGGGAGAAGTGGGCCAAGCGCCTGCAGAAGTACTACTCGACCCTCGAGTTCCTGTTCACGCCCGACCTCTTCATCGTCGGCGGCGGCGTGTCCAAGAACTACCAGGAGTTCCTGCCGCTGCTGGACCTGAAGACCGAGATCGTGCCCGCCGTGCACCGCAACAACGCGGGCATCCTAGGCGCGGCCGCGCTCGCGGCGAAGGGCTGATCCCGGCGCCGTCAGCAACCCGTTAGGGATGCGACAACGCCCGTTAGGGATGCGTTAGGAGCGCGGATCCCGGTCCCTCACGGGTGTGGACTCTCTTCTGCCGCGGCCGGCCGGCCGCGGCGTGTCGAAAGATGGAGAGAGTCGTGCTTGATCTCGTCTACCTTCTCGCCGTCGCAGCGCTGGCGTTCCTCGTCGCGCTCGTCGGCCGGGGGGTCGAGAAGCTGTGATCGTCGTCACCGTGATCGCCGCCGCCCTGGGCGTCGCCGCGATCGCCTACCTCGTCGTCGCCCTCGTGAAGCCGGAGCGGTTCTGAGATGGGCGTGTGGCTGTTCGTCGCCCAGCTGGCGACGCTCGTGCTGCTGCTCGCGATCGCGTACCGCCCGCTTGGCGACTACATGGCGCGCGTCTTCACGACGCGGAAGGACCTCGCGCCCGAGCGCGGCGTGTACCGCCTGATCGGTATCGACCCGCGGGCGGAGCAGTCCTGGCCCGCCTACCTGCGCGGCGTCCTGGCGTTCTCCGTCCTCGGCGTCCTGCTCGTCTACGCGCTGCAGCGCCTGCAGCAGTTCCTGCCGTACGCGCTCGGCCTGCCCGCCGTGCCGGAGGGGACGGCGTTCAATACCGCCATCTCCTTCGTCACCAACACGAACTGGCAGTCCTACTCCCCCGAGCAGACGATGGGCTACACCGTGCAGGCCGCCGGTCTCGCCGTGCAGAACTTCGTGTCCGCCGCCGTCGGCATCGCGGTCGCGATCGCGCTGGTCCGCGGCTTCGCGTCGCGGTCGACCGGCACCATCGGAAACTTCTGGGTGGACCTGCTGCGGGCGATCGTGCGCATCCTGCTCCCGCTCTCGCTGCTCGCCGCGGTCGTGCTGATCGCCGGCGGCGCCATCCAGAACCTCGCGGCCCCCGAGCACGTGCAGACGATCGCCGGCGCCACGCAGTCCATCCCCGGCGGCCCCGTCGCCTCGCAGGAGGCGATCAAGCTGCTCGGCACCAACGGCGGCGGCTTCTTCAACGCCAACTCCGCGCACCCGTTCGAGAACCCGACCGCGTGGACGAACCTCGTCGAGGTGCTCCTGATGCTGCTCATCCCGTTCTCGCTCCCCCGCACGTTCGGGACGATGGTCGGCGACAAGCGCCAGGGCTACGCGATCCTCGGCACGATGGGGCTGCTGTTCCTCGTCTCGCTGATCGCGATGACCGCCTTCGAGGCGAGCGCCGGGACGATGGAGGGCAAGGAGACGGTCTTCGGCATCCTCGGCTCGACGCTGTTCGACACCACGAGCACCACCACCTCCACCGGCGCCGTGAACTCCATGCTCGACAGCTACAGCCCGCTCGGCGGGATGATGGCGATGATCAACATGATGCTCGGCGAGATCGTGCCGGGCGGCGTCGGCTCCGGCCTGTACGGCATCCTCGTGATCGCCGTCATCGCGGTCTTCATCGCGGGCCTCATGGTCGGGCGCACGCCGGAGTACCTGGGCAAGAAGCTCGGCCCGCGCGAGATCAAGCTGGCCAGCCTCTACATCCTCACCACGCCGGCGCTCGTGCTGATCGGCACCGGGCTGAGCTTCGCCGTCCCGGCGATCCGGGCGGACGTGGAGAAGACGTCCATCCTGAACCCCGGCCTGCACGGCTTCAGCGAGGTGCTCTACGCGTTCACGTCCGCCGCCAACAACAATGGCTCCGCGTTCGCCGGCCTCACCGCCAGCACGCCGTGGTTCAACACCGCGCTCGGCGTCGCGATGTTCCTCGGCCGCTTCCTGCCGATCGTGTTCGTGCTCGCGCTGGCCGGGTCGCTCGCCCAGCAGGGCACCGTCCCCGCGACCGCAGGGACGCTGCCGACGCACCGCCCGCAGTTCGTCGGGCTCCTCAGCGGGACGATCGTCCTGGTGTCCGCACTCACCTACTTCCCCGTTCTCGCGCTGGGCCCCCTGGCGGAAGGACTGAACTGACCATGACAACAGCAACCAGCACCCGTACCGGCCACCCGTCGACGCCCGCAGGGGCGTTCTCCGGGCGCCAGCTGATCGCCGCGCTCCCCGGGGCGCTGCGCAAGCTCGATCCGCGCCAGATGTGGCGCAACCCCGTGATGTTCATCGTCGAAGTGGGAGCAGCGCTCACCACCCTCGTCGCGCTGGCCCAGCCCTTCCTCGGCGCCGGCGGCACGGGACCGGCGACGCTGGCGTTCACCTGGAGCATCGCCGTCTGGCTGTGGCTGACCGTCGTCTTCGCGAACCTCGCGGAGTCGGTCGCCGAGGGCAGGGGCAAGGCGCAGGCCGCCACCCTGCGGGCGACCCGCTCCACCACGGTCGCCACGCGCGTCACCGGTTACGACGGCGCGAGCGACCCGGACGCGCTGCACGCCGGCGTCGAGCAGGTCGCGTCGAGCGAGCTGCGCCTGGACGACGTCGTGATCGTCGTCGCCGGCGAGCTCATCCCGGGCGACGGCGACGTCATCCACGGCATCGCGACCGTGGACGAGTCGGCGATCACGGGCGAGTCCGCACCGGTCGTCCGCGAGTCGGGAGGCGACCGCAGCGCCGTCACCGGCGGGACGCGTGTGCTCTCCGATCGCATCGTGGTGCGGATCACGAGCAAGCCGGGCGAGACCTTCGTCGACAGGATGATCCGGCTGGTGGAGGGCGCCGCCCGGCAGAAGACGCCGAACGAGATCGCCCTCAACATCCTGCTGGCCAGCCTCTCGATCATCTTCGTGATCGTCGTGCTGGTGCTGCAGCCGGTTGCCGGCTACTCGGACGCCTCGCCGACGGTCCCCGTGCTCGTCGCCCTGCTGGTCTGCCTGATCCCCACCACCATCGGCGCGCTCATCTCCGCCATCGGCATCGCCGGGATGGACCGCCTGGTGCAGCACAACGTGCTCGCCATGTCCGGCCGCGCGGTGGAGGCGGCGGGCGACGTGACGACGCTCCTGCTCGACAAGACGGGGACGATCACCTACGGCAACCGGCGCGCCAGCGAGTTCACGACGGTCGACGGGACCGATGCCGACGTGCTCGTCCGCGCCGCCGCCCTCTCCTCGCTCAGCGACCCGACGCCCGAGGGCGTGTCCGTCGTCGAGCTCGCCGAGACGCTCGGCTACGTGAGGCCGGCGAGCGTGGACGCCGAGATCGTGCCGTTCACGGCCCAGACCAGGATGAGCGGGCTCGACCTGCCGGACGGATCCCAGGTGCGCAAGGGCGCGGCGAGCGCCGTGGTCTCCTGGGTGCGCGAGTCCACGCCGCCGTCCGCCGCGGTGCTCCGCGAGCTGGACGACGAGGTGGAGCGCATCTCCCAGGTCGGCGGCACCCCGCTCGCCGTCGCGACGCGCACCGCCGACGGCCGTGCGCAGCTCCTCGGCGTCGTCTACCTCAAGGACATCGTCAAGGAGGGCCTGGCCGAGCGCTTCGCCGACCTGCGCAGGATGGGAATCCGCACCGTCATGGTCACCGGCGACAACCCGCTCCCCGCCCGGGCGATCGCGGCAGAGGCCGGCGTGGACGACTTCCTCGCCGAGGCGAAGCCGGAGGACAAGCTGGAGCTCATCCGGCGCGAGCAGCAGGGCGGCGCCCTGGTCGCGATGACCGGCGACGGGACGAACGACGCGCCGGCCCTGGCGCAGGCGGACGTCGGCGTCGCGATGAACACCGGCACATCGGCCGCGAAGGAGGCCGGCAACATGGTCGACCTCGACTCCGACCCGACCAAACTGATCGACATCGTCCGCATCGGCAAGCAGCTGCTGATCACACGTGGCGCGCTCACCACGTTCTCGATCGCGAACGACGTGGCGAAGTACTTCGCGATCATCCCCGCGATGTTCGTCGGGGCGTTCCCCGGTCTGGCCGCGCTGAACGTGATGGGCCTGCACTCGCCGGCCTCGGCGATCCTCTCTGCGGTGATCTTCAACGCGATCGTCATCGTGCTGCTCATCCCGCTCGCCCTGCGCGGCGTGCGGTACCGGCCGGTCGCCGCCTCCGCCCTGCTCAGCCGCAACCTGCTGATCTACGGCCTCGGCGGCATCATCGCCCCCTTCATCGGGATCAAGCTGATCGACCTCGTCGTCGCCCTCATCCCCGGATTCTGACCGAAAGCGAGTCACACACCATGAATCGGCTCCGCGGCGCCTGGCGCCACTACTGGGTCGCCCTGCGCGCCCTGCTCGTCCTCACCGTCGTCCTCGGCGTCGGCTACACCGGCGTCGTCACCGGCATCGGCCAGCTGGCCCTTCCCGCGCAAGCGGACGGCTCCCTCCTCACCGCGGACGGCCGCACCGTCGGGTCCGCCCTCATCGGCCAGAGCTTCACGGACGCGAAGGGGAACGCGCTTCCGCAGTGGTTCCAGTCCCGTCCGTCCGCGGCCGGCGACGGCTACGACGGCTCCGCCTCCTCCGGGAGCAACCTCGCGGCGGGCAACCCGGCGCAGGTGACGGCCGTGAAGGAGCGCACCGCGGCGATCGAGGACCTGGACGGCGTGACGGCCGCGCAGATCCCCGGCGACGCGGTCACCGCCTCCGGCTCCGGCCTCGACCCGCACATCTCCCCCGCATACGCCCTGCTGCAGGTGAAGCGCGTTGCCGACGCGCGCGGGCTGCCGGAGGACACCGTGCGGAAACTCGTCGAGTCTAGGATTCAGGGACGGGACCTCGGCTACCTCGGGGACCCGACCGTGAACGTGCTCCAGCTGAACCTCGCGCTGGCGCAGCTGACGAAGTGACGCAGAGCCCGATGATCGAGAGGGACGAGTAGACGATGCCCCGTGGCCGCCTGCGGGTGATGCTCGGCGCCGCGCCCGGCGTCGGCAAGACCTACGCGATGCTCGAAGAGGGCAAGCGCCTGGCCGGGCTCGGCAAGGACGTGGTGGTCGCGGTCGTGGAGACCCACGGCCGCGCCGCAACGGCCGCCATGCTGGAGGGCCTGGAGGTGGTCCCCCGGCGCGCCGTCGAGCATCGCGGGGTGGAGCTCAGCGAGCTGGACCTGGACGCCGTGCTGGCCAGGGCGCCGCAGCTCGCGCTCGTCGACGAGCTCGCCCACACCAACGCGCCCGGTCTGGAGCACGAGAAGCGCTGGGAGGACGTGGAGGCGATGCTCGCCGCCGGCATCGACGTGATGTCCACCGTCAACATCCAGCACATCGAGTCGCTGAACGACGTGGTCGAGCAGATCACCGGCGTCCAGCAGCGCGAGACCATCCCGGACGCGGTCCTGCGCAGGGCCGACCAGATCGAGGTGGTCGACCTGGCCCCGCAGGCGCTGCGCGACCGGCTCTCCGAGGGCGTCGTGTACCCGGCCGCCCGGGTGGATGCTGCGCTCTCGAACTACTTCCGCCTCGGCAACCTGACGGCGCTGCGCGAGCTGGCGCTGCTCTGGCTCGCCGACGAGGTCGACAGCGCCCTGCAGCGCTACCGCGCCGAGCACGGCATCGCCGGCAAGTGGGAGGCGCGCGAGCGCGTCGTCGTCGCGCTCACCGGCGGCCCGGAGGGCGAGACGCTGCTGCGCCGCGGCGCACGGAGCGCCGCCCGGGCCGCCGGCGGCGAGCTGCTCGCCGTGCACGTCACCAGCCAGGACGGGCTGCGCGAGGCGACGCCGGGCGCGCTGGCCGCGCAGCGCGCGCTCGTGGACCAGCTCGGCGGCAGCTACCACCAGGTGGTCGGCAGCGACATCCCGCGCGCGCTGGTCGAGTTCGCCCGCGGCGAGAACGCGACGCAGCTGGTCATCGGCGTCTCAAGGCGCAGCCGCCTCGCCGCGTTCCTGACCGGCCCTGGCATCGGCTCGACCGTGATCCGCGAGTCCGGCGACATCGACGTCCACATCGTCTCGCACGCGCGCGCGGGCGGCCGGTTCTCGCTTCCGCGGCCGAAGGGCGGCCTGACGGTCCGGCGCCGGGTGTACGGCTTCGTCCTCGCGCTGATCGGCGGCCCGCTGCTGACCCTGCTGCTGGTGAACCTGCGCTCGGCGGAGTCGATGACCGCCGACGTGCTCAGCTACCAGCTGCTCGTCGTGGTCGTCGCCCTCGTCGGCGGCATCTGGCCTGCGCTGTTCGCCGCGCTGCTGTCCGGGGTCACCCTGGACTTCTTCTTCGTCGAGCCGCTCTACACCATCACGATCTCGCAGCCCCTGCATCTGATCGCCCTGCTGCTCTACCTCGTGATCGCCGCCCTGGTGAGCGTCGTCGTGGACCAGGCGGCCCGCCGCACGCGCGCCGCGCAGCGCGCCGCCGCCGAGGCGGAGCTGCTCGCGACGGTCGCCGGCGGCGTGATCCGCGGCGAGGACGCACTGCAGGCGCTGGTCACCCGCACCAGGGAGGCGTTCGGGCTGAGCGGCGTCCGCCTGCTGGACGGCGACGAGATCGTCTCCACGGACGGCGAGCCCGCCGACGAGGAGCACACCCAGCGCATCCGGGTCGGCACCCGCGGCTCGCTCGAGCTCTCCGGACGCGACCTGGAGGCCGGCGACCGGCGCCTGCTGGCCGCGATCGTCGCCCAGCTGGACGCCGCGCTGGAGCACCGCGACCTCACCGCAACGGCGAGCGAGCTCGGCCCGCTCGCGGAGGCCGACCGGGTGCGCAGCGCCCTGCTCGCGGCCGTCGGCCACGACCTGCGCCGCCCGCTCGCCGCCGCGACCGCCGCGGTGACGACGCTGCGGCAGCGGGACCTCGCGCTTAGCGAGGAGGATCGCGAGTCGCTCCTGGAGACGGCCGAGGACAGCCTCGGCGGCCTCGCCTCCCTGGTGACGAACCTGCTCGACGTGAGCCGGGTGGAGGCAGGCGTGCTCGCCGTCTCGCTGGCGCCGACGGAGCTGGACGACGTCGTGCCTCCCGCGCTCGACGAGCTCGGCCTCGGTCCGGCGGACGTGGAGCTGGACATCGCGGAGGGCCTGCCGCCGCTCCTCGCCGACGGCGTGCTGCTGCAGCGCGTGCTGGTCAACCTGCTCGGCAACGCGCTGCGGTTCTCCCCCGCCGACCGCCGCCCCGTGATCGCCGCGAGCGAGTTCGGCGGCTCGGTGCAGCTGCGCGTGATCGACCACGGCCCCGGCATCCCCGGCGAGCGCAGGGAGGCCGTGTTCGTCCCCTTCCAGCGGCTCGGCGACACCGACAACGACACCGGTATCGGGCTCGGTCTCGCGCTCTCCAAGGGCTTCGTCGAGGGCATGGGAGGGACGCTGGAGGCCGAGGACACCCCGGGCGGCGGCCTCACGATGGTGGTCGCCCTTCCGGCGGCGACCGGGCCGCAGGCCGGGCAGCGGACGACGGAGGACGGGCGGAGCGCATGAGGATCCTGATCGCCGACGACGACCAGCAGATCCTGCGCGCGCTGCGCATCCTGCTCGCCGCCCGCGGCTACGAGGTGCTGACCGCGCGCACTGGCGCCGAGGCGCTCTCGGTCGCCGTCGAGCACCACCCTGACCTGGTGATGCTCGACCTGGGGATGCCCGAGCTGAACGGCATCGAGGTGATCGAGGGCCTGCGCGGCTGGTCGTCCGTGCCCATTCTGGTCGTCTCCGGCCGCACCGGCTCGGCGGACAAGGTGGACGCGCTGGACGCCGGCGCCGACGACTACGTCACCAAGCCGTTCGCCGCCGACGAGCTGCTCGCCCGCATCCGCGCGCTGACCCGCCGGCAGACCGGCTCCGCGGACGAGCCGGTCGTGCGCTTCGGCGACGTGACCGTCGACCTGTCCGCGCGCCAGGTGACCAGGCACGGCCCCGACGGCGACGCGTCGGTGCGGCTCACGCCGACCGAGTGGGCCATCCTGGAGGTGCTGGTGCGGAACCCGCGCCGGCTGGTGACGCGCCAGGCGCTGCTGACCCAGGTGTGGGGCCCGCAGTACACGAGCGACACCGGCTACCTCCGGCTGTACCTCGCGCAGCTGCGCAAGAAGCTGGAGCCGGTGCCGTCGCGGCCGCGCTACCTGCTGACCGAGCCGGGGATGGGTTACCGGTTCTCGCCGGACGCGGGCGCGGAGGACGCCGGGGCGGACGACGCGGGCACGGCCGACGAGCGCTGAGCGGGCGTCCCCAGCTCCCCGAGCGCGCGCAGCGTCCGCGCGCCGAGCAGGGTGATCAGCACGGCGAGCGCGATCGCGACCGACAGCGCGACCATCCAGTACAGGAGGTTCGCGATGGACAGCCGGAATACCTCGTCGGTGCTTCCGACGCTCATCCAGAGCTCCGGGGAGGGCACGAGCACCGGGCACACCCACAGCACGCCGAAGCACAGCCCGTAGCCCAGCGCCACGAGCGAGAGCACGCACGCGGTGAGCAGCGACGCCCTTGCCGCGACCGCTGCGGTGCGCTCCTGGTCCACGTCCCCCCTACTCGTTTCGGGGAATGGGCCGGCTGTTACGCCGGGTTCTGTCACGACGCTCGCGCGTCGCGGACGGCCATCTCTCTCGGGACGACGTTGCCGCCGCCCTCTAGCGGTCTACCCGGAGACTCGGCGAGCAACCTCATCGTCTCCTGTCTGACCTTGCTCCGGGCGAGGTTTACCGAGCCGACCGGGTCACCCCGGCCGCTGGTGGTCTCTTACACCACCGTTTCACCCTTACCGCGGGCCGAAGCCTGCGGCGGTCTGCTTTCTGTTGCACTGTCTCGCGGGTTGCCCCGGGTGGGTGTTACCCACCGCCCTGCTCTGTGGAGCCCGGACGTTCCTCGGCGGCCCGCTCTCGCGGACCGACGCGACCGTCTTGCCGACCCATTCCGTAGGCAACCCTAGCGCAGCCCGCCGCGTCGCCTCTGGGAGCCTCCCGGACGACGCCCGGCAGGGCCCTCACACACGCACTCGTCCAGCCCCACACGTGGCACAAATGTCGCCACGTCACGCGCCCAGCCGCTCATTTGGCGCAAATGTCGCGACGTCACGCGCCCAGCCGCACATTTGGCACAAATGTCGCCACGTCACGCGCCCAGCCGCACATTTGGCGCAAATGTCGCCACGTCACGCGCCCAGCCCCACATGTGGCGCAAATGTCGCGACGTCAGCCGGCCGGCGCGCGGGACGGCGAGCGCGTCAGAGGCCGGAGTCCTCGCCGCGGACCAGGATGGCGCTGCTGTCCGGGCAGAGCACGACGTCGTCCGGGGCCGCGCGCCGGATCTCCGCGAGGTCGGACTCGGTGAGCTTGACGTTCGAGCCGAGCGAGACGCCGTACTGCAGCTTCGCGGCGCCGAGACCGTACCGCGACCGCTGCCGCTCGTACAGCTCGACGAGGTCGGTCGGCAGGGCGCCGGCGATGGTCGCGCGGTCCCGGGCGAGCGACTCGCGCTGGGCGGCGATCTTCGCCACCTCCTCCTCGCGGGCGGACTCCAGAGCGCCGACCTTCGCGTCCAGCTCGGTGCGCTCCGCCTCCACCGCGGCGAGCGCGGACTCGAGGCCTTCCACGCGCTCCATCACGGTCAGCTCGATCTCCTCGAGGTCGTCGCGGCGCTTGGCGAGCGAGGCGAGCTCCGCCTCCAGCGCCTGCACGTCCTTCATGGAGGCGGTCTGCTGCACGCGGTCGTTGTCGCGCTTCATGCGCGCCTCGACCAGCGCGACGTCCGACTCCACGCGGCCGAGCTCGGCGCGGGCGTCCTCCAGCTCGCCGGTGGCGGCGATCCAGCGGGCGCGCAGCGCCTCCACCTGCGGCTGCAGCGCCGCGAGCTCCGCGGCCTGCGGGAGGGTGCGGACGGCGTGGTCGAGCTGGCCGAGGCGCGTGTCCGCCGCCTGCAGGCGCAGCAGCTCGTTCTGGTCGGTGGGGCTGGCTTTCACAGTGCTCTGCTCTCTTTGTGCGTGTCGGTCATTGCAGGATCGCGAAATCCCACGGGTCGGTGCGCAGCTCGCTGATCTCCACCTCGACGCCGGGGAGCGCCTCTCTCAGCTGCCGGGCCGCGGTCTCCAACCACAGCCATTCGCTGGCCCAGTGCGAGACGTCCAGGAGCGCGGGACCGCCGCCGAGGACGGCCTGCTCGCGCGCCTCCGACGCCGGGTGGTGGCGCAGGTCCGCGGTGATGTAGACGTCGGCGTCGCGCACGGCGTCGGAGCCGAGGAGCGAGTCGCCCGCTCCTCCGCACACCGCGACCCTGGACACCGGCTGGTGGTAGTCGCCCGCCGCTCGCACGCCGCCCGCGGTGGGCGGCAGCAGGTCGGCGAGCACCCGGGCGAGCGCGCCGAGGGTGGTCGGCTCGGGAAGCGTGCCGACCCGTCCGATCCCGGTGACGCCGTCCGCCGCCGGGGCGATCGGCGTCGTGCCGGCGAGCCCGAGCTTCGCGGCGAGCACGGCGCTCGTGCCCTCCGCGACGACGTCGGCGTTGGTGTGCGCGGCGATCAGCGCGCAGTCGTTGCGGATCAGCTTCGCCAGCAGCGCGCCCTTGTAGCGGTCCTCGGCGACCGTCGTCACCCCGCGCAGCAGCAGCGGGTGGTGCGCGATCAACAGGTCGGTCTTGGTCTCGACCGCCTCGTCGACGGTGGCCGCGACCGCATCGACGGCGAGCAGGATGCGCTCGACGGGAGCGTCCGGAGCGCCGGAGAGCAGCCCGGGCGCGTCCCAGCCCTCGGCGCCGGCGAGCGGCCAGAGGGTCTCGACGGTCTCGCGGACGGAGCGGAGGGAGGTCACGCAGAGAGCCTAATTGAGCCGCCGTCTTTCCGCGCTCCCGTTCCACCTGGCGCGCGCGTCCCGGCGGGCGCTCACACCGTCGCGCGCTCCTGGCGGCGCACGGCGGGGATGCCCGTGAGCATCGGCGTGACGAGGCCGAGCACGAGGGCGAGCGCGACCCCGATGTTGCTCGCGCCGATCCCTGCGTGCGGGTCGACGCCGATCAGGCGGAACAGGTAGCCCTCCCAGGACAGCCACGGCAACGGCGAGCTGACCAGGCCGAGGCCGATGACCGTCGCGACGACGAGCATCGCCAGGTTCGGCCAGCGCCAGTCCGGATACACGCCGCCGCGGCGCAGCAGCGACGGCTGGTGGAACCGCCGGGTGCGCAGCATCATCTCGCCGGCGAACAGCCCCGCCCAGGCCGCGACGGGCACGGACAGGGCGGTCGGGACGCCGCGGATCACCGCGTCCAGCTGGTCGACGGTCGCCGCGAGCACGAACCCGCTCGCCGCGATCACGGCCGCGACGGCGATGGTGCTCCACCGCCTGCCCATCCGCACGCCGAGCGCGTCGAGCGTGAAACCCGCCGAGTAGATCGTCAGCACCAGCGCGGAGACCAGGCTCAGCCCGACGGCGAGGAGCAGCGGGATGGAGTACCACGCCGGCAGGCCGAGCCGCTCCAGCGCGCCGACGGGGTCGCCCGCCAGCGCGTCGGAGACGCCCGGGTTGGAGGCGGCCAGCAGGCCGCCGTACGAGACGAGGACGAAGGGCGGGACCCCCGCGCCGAACGTCGCCCACAGCATCCCGGCCGCCCCCGACGAGCGCGGGCGCTGGTAGCGGGCGACCTCCGCGCTGCTCATCGCCCAGGCCAGCCCCAGGTAGCTGAAGACGAGCACGGCGCCGGTGACGACGTGCGTCCACAGCGCGTCGGGGAAGGCCAGCGCGAGGCCGAGGTCGACGTGCTGCCAGGTGACCATGATCATCACGGCGATGAGGACCGCCGACGCGATGGTCAGCACCAGCTGGACGCGCGCGACGAGACCGTAGCCGAAGTAGGCGACCGCGCCCGCCGCCAGGATGGTGACAGCGAGCGCGAGCATCGTCGGCGCCGCCGGCCCGCTCGACCAGCCCTGCGCCGTCGAGAGCGAACCCGCGGCCGACCCGGCCAGCCAGAGCAGCACCGCTCCCCAGAACAGCTTCACGACCAGGGCGAGCACGGTCGGGACGACGTTGCCGCGCAGCCCGAACACCGCCCGGGAGACCACCATCGTCGGCTGACCGCTCCACTTGCCGGCGAGCGTGCCGAGTCCCAGCGGCAGGAAGGAGAGCCCGACACCGAACAGCGTGGCGACCAGCAGCTGCCGCAGGCTCAGCCCGAGCTCGAACAGCGTCGCGCCGACGCCGACGCTGATGAGGGACGACGTGCCGGCGAACCACAGCCAGAACAGCCGGGACGCGCGGCCGACCCTGCGCTCCAACGGCGTCGGTTCCAGGTCGACGGCCTCCGGCACGAACGCGGGCGGTCCGGACGACGTGCGCCGGGTCGGCCCGGCCGCGACCACTGCGGCGGCCTCCCGAGCGCGCGGCGTCGCGGTCGGCGCGGAGGCGGCGGAGGCGGCCGGGCGCACGTCGTCCGCACCGTCGGCGGCATCGGCATCGGCCTCGGCGGGCTCGGGCGGCTCGTCCGCAGGCCCGGGGTCGTGGCTCGCGACCGGCTCGGCGATGGCGAGCACCGGGACGAGAGGCGGAGCGGGCAGCTCGGTCACGAGCGGGACCGGCTGGGAGTCTCGCGGGGCGTACTCGGCGGGGACCAGGCCGAGCGGCTCGGCGCGGGACGGAGTGACGGGCTCGCGGGTCGGCGCCGGCTCCGGCACGGGTTCGGCCGCAGGCTCCGGCTCCGCCTTCGGCGCCGGGGGCGCCGGAGCGGCCGCGCCGACCCACGCGCTGTAGGTCGGAAGCGGGCCCGCCGGATCCCGCGGCACCGGCAGGTCGTCGAAGCTGATCAGCTGCGTCGGCGGCCCGACCCAGTCGTCCTCCTCGTCTTCCGGTTCTTCCGAAGCGCGCTCCGGCTCCCCCGCCCCGACGACCGGGATGGCCGAGGTCGCCGCGCGCGCCTCCAGCACGGTCTGCAGGTGGTCGATCGCCGCGAGCGTGTCGTGCGAGTCGAGGTCGGCGCCGACCAGCGCCGCCACCTCGTCGTCGGTCAGCGCCGCCGCGTCCGGGCTCACGACCGTCGGTCCCGCCATGATCGGGATCGCGGAGGTGATGGCGGCGACCTGCTCCTCCAGCGCGCTGGCGAGCTCGTCGTCGTCGTGCCGTTCGCCGTCGTCAGCCCGCTCCATACCGAGACTCTACGACCGGCCGCACCCGCGGGTCAGGGGGGCAATCGCGCTCCGCGCGAAGTACCATCGACTCGATGAGCACGCCGATCCCGACCCCGTACGAAGACCTGCTGCGCGACGTCCTCGCCACCGGCAGCCACAAGTCCGACCGCACGGGGACGGGCACGCGCAGCGTGTTCGGCCGGCAGCTGCGGTTCGACCTCGCAGACGGCTTCCCGCTGATCACCACCAAGCGGGTGCACTTCAAGTCGATCGCCTACGAGCTGCTCTGGTTCCTGCGCGGCGAGAGCAACGTCGGCTGGCTGCGCGAGAACGGCGTGACCATCTGGGACGAGTGGGCGGACGAGCGCGGAGAGCTCGGCCCGGTCTACGGCGTCCAGTGGCGCTCCTGGCCCGCCCCCGACGGCACGCACATCGACCAGATCCAGCAGGTGATCGACACCCTGCGGACGAACCCCGACTCGCGCCGGATCATCGTCTCGGCGTGGAACGTCGCCGACATCCCGGACATGGCGCTCGCGCCCTGCCACGCGTTCTTCCAGTTCTACGTCGCCGACGGAAAGCTCTCCTGCCAGCTCTACCAGCGCAGCGCGGACATGTTCCTCGGCGTCCCGTTCAACATCGCCAGCTACGCGCTGCTGACCCTCATGGTCGCGCAGCAGGTCGGGCTGCAGCCCGGCGAGTTCGTCTGGACCGGCGGCGACTGCCACATCTACGACAACCACGTCGAGCAGGTGACGGAGCAGCTCACGCGCGACCCGTTCCCCGCGCCCCGGCTGCGCTTCGCACGGAAGCCGGAGAGCATCTTCGACTACCGCTACGAGGACTTCGTGGTCGAGGACTACCAGCACCACCCGGCGATCCGCGCGGCCGTCGCGGTATGACCATCGCGCTGATCTGGGCGCAGGCCAACGAGCGCGTCATCGGCACCGGCGGCACGATGCCCTGGCACCTGCCGGAGGATCTGCGGCACTTCCGCGAGCTCACGGACGGCGACCCGGTGATCATGGGACGCCGCACCTGGGAGTCGCTGCCCGAGCGCTTCCGCCCCCTGCCGGGGCGCGAGAACGTCGTCGTCACCCGGCAGGCCGGCTTCGACGCGCCTGGCGCGACCGTCGTGCACACGCTCGAAGACGCGCTGGCCGGGCGCGGCGACGGCACGGTCTGGATCATGGGCGGCGCCGAGCTCTACCGCCAGACGCTGGCCATCGCCGACCGGGTGGAGGTCACCGAGATCGACCTCGACGTCGACGGCGACACGATCGCCCCCGAGCTCGGCGACGGCTGGACGGCGAACGCCGGCGACTGGCAGGACGCCGCGAACGGGATGCGCTACCGCTTCGTCCGCTACCTCAGGTGAGGCCGGCGACCAGGTTCACGGTCGCCGCGATGATGACGGTCCCGAACAGGTAGGACAGCAGCGTGTGCCGCAGGATCGCCCGGCGGATGTACGAGCTCGTGATGTTCGTGTCGGAGACCTGGAACGTCATCCCGAGCGTGAACGCGAGGTAGGCGAAGTCGCTGTACTGCGGCGGCTCGTCCTGGTTGAAGTCGACCCCGCCGTCGCTGCGGTAGTACATCCGGGCGTAGCGCAGCATGTAGAGGGTGTGCACGAGCAGCCAGGACAGCGCGACGCTGACGATCCCGAGCAGCGCGACGCCGAGCTGGGCGCCGCCCTTCAGCTGCCGCGCGTCCACCAGGTTGTAGACGACGGCGAGCACCCCGGCGAGCGCGGCCAGCAGAAGCACCAAGTCGGCGATCCGGCGACCGGGGTCTTCCAGCGTCGCGTGGCTGCGCGTCGCATCGGCGTCCAGCCCCCACACCTTCACCCACACCCAGACGATGTACACGATGCACGCGGCCGCCCAGCCGGCGATCGCGGCGTAGTGCCACGCATCGGCGAGGCCGACGGCGAGCCCGACGACCACTCCCGCCGCCAGCGCGACGTACATCCTCGTCTGGGACCTGCCACGGCCCTTCTCCAGTTCGTCGGTCACACTCGGGATGTTCGCACAGCGCGACCGAGCGGCACGGCCAGCGCGCCGGTACGATCGGAACGTGACCTCCGCCGCTGCCCCCCTCACCGACCTCGACACCGAAGCGCTCCGCGCCGCACACGCCGACTTCGCCCGCGCCTACGACGAGCTGAAGGCCGCCGGCCTCGCCCTCGACATCACGCGTGGCAAGCCGTCGGCCGAGCAGCTGGACCTCTCCAACGCGCTGCTCGACCTGCCGGACGGGTACCGCGACGCCGCGGGCACCGACCTGCGCAACTACGGCGGCCCGAACGGCCTGCCGGAGCTCCGGTCGATCTTCGCCGACGCTCTGCGGGTGCCGGTGCCGCAGCTGCTCGCGCTCGGCAACTCCAGCCTCACGATCATGCACGACACCATCGCCCAGGCGCTGCTGCACGGCGTGCCGGGCGGCGAGCTGCCGTGGGCGAACCAGCCGGTGAGCTTCCTCGCCCCGGTGCCCGGCTACGACAGGCACTTCACCATCTGCGAGCGCTTCGGCATCCGGATGATCCCGGTGCCGATGAACGAGGACGGCCCGGACATCGAGACCGTGCGCACACTGCTCGCCACCGACGACAGCATCAAGGGCATGTGGTGCGTGCCGGTCTACTCGAACCCGAGCGGCGCCGTCTACAGCGAGGAGGTCGTGCGCGCGCTCGTCTCGCTGCCGGCCGCCGACGACTTCCGGCTGTTCTGGGACAACGCCTACGCCGTCCACCACCTGAGCGACGAGCGTCCGGAGCCGATCGACGTGCTCGCCATCGCCGCGGAGGCGGGCAACCCGGACCGCCCGCTGATCTTCGCGTCCACCTCCAAGGTCACCTTCCCCGGCGCCGGCGTCGCGTTCATCGGCGGCTCGGAGGCGAACATCGCCTGGTTCCAGCACAACTCCGCCGCCCAGAGCATCGGGCCGGACAAGCTCAACCAGCTGCGCCACGCGCAGTTCCTGAAGGACGAGGCCGGACTGACCGCGCACATGGAGAAGCACCGCGCGATCATCGAGCCGAAGTTCGCCGCCGTCGACGCGGCCTTCCGCGACCGGCTGGCGCCGTGGGGCGCCGGCAGCTGGAACGCGCCGAAGGGCGGCTACTTCGTCAGCCTGGACGTGCTGGACGGCTGCGCGAAGCGCGCGGTGCAGCTCGCGAAGGAGGCGGGCATCGCCGTCACCCCCGCCGGTGCGACGTTCCCGTACGGCGAGGACCCGCGCGACGCGAACATCCGCATCGCGCCGACGTTCCCGCCCCTGGACGAGCTGACGACCGCCCTGGACGGCCTGTGCACGGCCATCCTGCTCGCCGAGTCGGAGGCGCTGCTGGCCGAGCGGAACTGACGTGACCGCCTGGGTCGTCCGGCCGAGCGTCGAGTCGGACTGGGTGGCGTACCGCGCGCTCCGGCTGGAGATGCTCGAGGACACCCCGCTGGCGTTCCTGGAGACCCTGGAAACCGCCAGGAGGCACCCGGAGGAGCACTGGCGGCGCCGCGCGGGCAACACATCGGAATCCAGCCGGCTGTTCGCCGCGGTGGACGACGACGGCCGCTGGCTGGGCACGATGGGCGGCTTTCACGCCTCGGGCTCGCCCGACCCGCACCTCGTCGGCGTGTACGTCACGCCGGCGTTCCGCGGGCGCGAGCACGGGATGGCGGACGCGCTGCTGGAGGCGGTCGTCGCGTGGGCGCGCCCGCGCTCCGGCCGGCTTCTGCTGGAAGTCCACGAGCACAACGCGGCCGCCATCCGCTACTACCAGCGGCACGGCTTCGCCTTCACCGGCCGCACCCAGCCCTACCCGCTCGACCGCAGCACCCTCGAGCGCGAAATGGCCGTCGCCCTCTAGCCGTCCCCTCGGTCAGACCTCGCCGAAGCCCGTCTCGACCAGGTCGGCGAGGGCGTCGACCGCCTGCGCTCCCCCGTCCTCCTCGGACGCGATGGAGGCGGTGGAGCCGGCGACCAGGCCGAGCGACATGACGCCCAGCAGACTCTTTGCGTCCTTGCCGTTGACCGTCACCTTCACCGGGAACGTGTTCGCGAGCTTCACGAACTCGGCCGCCGGGCGGGCGTGCAGCCCCTGCGGGTTGCGCACCAGCACCTCCCGCGCGTAGCCGCCTCCCGCCGTGGCCGGCTCTGCCGCCTGCGCCGACGGGGCGGGCGCCTCCGCCGTCGCGGCCGGCTCCGCCCCTCTCCACGTCGCACGCGCGCCCTCGACGGCCGCAGCGACGCCGGCGAGGTCGGCGCCGGTCTCCGCGGCGACCGCCGCGGCGATCCCGCCCTCCACGTACGGCCCGTCGACGACGCGCACGCGCTCGCGCTCCTCGTCCGGCAGCATGTCGAGCACGGTCTCCGCCGTCAGCAGCGCCGAGCCGAGGTCGCTCACAACGACGACCCCCGCGCCCGCGTCCGCCTCGCCGACCGCCGCCATCACCTTGGCGAAGCTCGTCCCGATCCCGTCGTCGTCCGTCCCGCCCGCGGCGATCAGCCGCACCGACGGCGCCATCTGACCCGCCAGCGCGACGGCACCCGCCGCGAGCTGCGTGCTGTGCGAGACGAAGACGATCCCGACCTTCTCAGCCATCCGCGTCCCTCACTCCGCCGCACCGGCGGCGGCGCGCAGGATGAGCGCCGTGGACTGCGCGCCGGGATCCCGGTGGCCGGCCGAGCGCTCGCCCAGGTAGCTGGCCCGGCCCTTCCTCGCCACCAGCGGCTCGGTCGCGACCGCGCCCGCCTCCGCGGCGGACGCCGCAGCGTCCAGGATGCGCGCGGGCGGCTCCCCCGCGGCGAGTGCGGCAGACGCCGCCTCCACCGCGGGGGTCCAGGCGTCGACCATGGTCTTGTCGCCCGGCTCCGCCTTGCCGCGGGACACGATGCCGTCGCGCGCCGCCGTGAGCATCGCCACGAGCGCGTCGCCGTCGATCTCCGCACGGTCGCCGACAGGTTCCGCCGCCTTCAGGAAGGCGGTCCCGTAGAGCGGCCCAGACGCGCCGCCGACCGTCGAGATGAGGGTCATCGCCACGGAGCGCAGCGCGGCGTTCGGCGTCGCGCCGTCCGGGAGCTTGGCGAGGGCGTCGACGGAGGACCGCATGCCGCGGTCCATGTTCTCGCCGTGGTCGCCGTCGCCGATCTCCCTGTCCAGGGTGTTCAGCTCCTGCTTGTGCTCGCCCACCGCATCAGCGGCGGCCGAGATCCAGGACGTGACCCAGTTCGTGTCCAGCGTCATCGACGCATCCTCTCTTCTACAGGCCCCAGCGCAGGGCGGCGGTGTGCACGGGAGCGTCCCACAGCGCGGTCAGCTCGTCGTCCAGCTTGAGCACCGAGATCGACGCGCCCTGCATCTCCAGCGAGGTGACGTAGTTGCCGACGAGCGAGCGCCCGAGGGCGATGCCGCGCTCGTCGAGGATCTCGGCGGCGCGCCGGAACAGGATGTACAGCTCGGACAGCGGGGTTCCGCCCATCCCGTTCACGAACAGCAGCACGGTGTCGCCGGAGGAGAACGGCAGGTCCGTGAGGATCGCCTCCATCATCCGGTCGACCAGGCGGTCGGCGGGCTCGATCTTGATCCGCTCCCGGCCCGGCTCGCCGTGGATGCCGACGCCGAACTCGATCTCGTCCTCCGGGAGCACGAAGCCGGGCTCCCCAGCGTGCGGGACGGTCCCGTCCGTCAGCGCGAGCCCGATCGAGCGGACGTTCGCGTTGACCTTCTCCGCGACCGCCGTGACCGCGTCCAGGTCGTCGCCGCGCTCGGCCGCCGCCCCGGCGATCTTCTCGACGAGCACGGTGCCGGCAACGCCGCGCCGGCCCGCCGTGTACAGCGAGTCCTGGACCGCGACGTCGTCGTTGGTCACGACGGCCTTGACCGTGATGCCCTCCGCCCCGACCAGATCGGCCGCTGTCTCGAAGTTGAGCACGTCGCCCGTGTAGTTCTTGACGATGTGGAGCACGCCTGCGCCGCCGTCCGCGGCCTTCGTCGCCTCGACGATCGGCATCGGCGTCGGCGAGGTGAACACCTCGCCCGGCACCGCGGCGTCCAGCATGCCCGTGCCGACGAACCCGGCGTGGAGCGGCTCGTGACCGCTGCCGCCGCCGCTGACCAGGCCGACCTTGCCGCGTACAGGGCCGCCGGCCCTGGAGACGAAGCGCGGGTCCTGGGACACCTGAACGATGTCCGCGTGAGCTCGGCCGAAGCCCGCGAGGGACTCCGCCACGACGTCGGGTACGTCGTTGATGAGCTTCTTCATCGAAACCCTTCCTTCCACTGCTGTCAGTGCGTCGCCGACACCCATTCGTCGAGCTTCGAGGCGGCCGCCCCGGAGTCGATGGCCTGGGCGGCGACCGCCATTTGCGAACGGAACCGATCCAGGATGGAC
>NZ_JBQCGZ010000144.1:0-44078 GCF_051955155.1 Leifsonia sp. | reverse complement strand
CGACTCCGGCACCGTCCAGCCGCGCCCGCTCACGCGCGACGAGCGCTGGGTGGCCGCGATCCACCGCTGGGCCAGCGCGGAGCCGGCCCAGGCCGCCGCGTCCGCGCCCACCCCGCCTCCCTCGACCGCTCCGCGGCTCGGCTGCGCCTGAGCCTCGCCGCCTGAGACTCAGCCACTTGCGACTCAGACGAGCGTGAGCAGCTCCGGCTCGTGACCAACCGGGAAGTTCACGCTCGCCGCGATGAAGCACTTCTCCGCCGCCGGGTGGTGCAGGGACATCGCCAGCTCCGCCTGCGCGGGGTCGGCGATGGTCACCCGGGGCCGGAGGGTCGCGGAGGTGAAGTGGCCGCCGCCGTCGGCCGTCTGCTCCATCACACCGGTGGCGGCGTCCGTGTAGCCGACGACCACGACGCCCGCGCGCGCGGCCTCGGCCAGGTAGCTGAGCATGTGGCACTGCGCGAGCGCGGCGAGCAGGAGCTCCTCGGGGTTCCAGCGGTCGCGGTCGCCGAAGAACGTCCGGTCGGCGGATCCCTCCACCGGGTGCTTGCCCTCGGCGCTCACGGTGTGGTCGCGGCCGTAGTCCTTGTAGCCGCTGGTGCCGGTGCCGCGGTTGCCCGTCCACTCCAGGTCGACGGCGTATCGGTGCTCGAGCTTCATGGTCCGATTCTGCCACCCGGGCTAAGCTCGACTCATCATGACTGAGACCCTGAGCGCGCCCGTCTTCACCGTGGCGCAAGAACGCCGCATCGTCACCGCCGTCCCCGGGCCCAAGTCCCAGGAGCTGCACCAGCGCCGCCTCGCCGTCGTCCCGACGGGTGTCTCCTCCGCGCTGCCCGTCTACATCGCCCGCGCCAACGGCGCCATCCTGGTGGACGTCGACGGCAACCAGTTCGTGGACTTCGGCGCCGGCATCGGCGTGACCACCATCGGCCACACCGAGACCGCCGTCGTCGCGGCCGCCGCCGACCAGCTGCAGGACGTCATCCACACGCTTTTCACCATCACGCCGTACGAGGAGTACGTCCGCGTCGCCGAGCTGCTCGCCGAGCACACGCCCGGCGACCACGCGAAGAAGACCGTGCTCGTCAACTCGGGCGCGGAGGCCGTGGAGAACGGCGTCAAGATCGCCCGCAAGCACACCGGCCGCCGCGCGGTCGCCGTGCTCGACCACGCCTACCACGGCCGCACCAACCTCACGATGGCCATGAACTACAAGGCCATGCCGTACGCCACCGGCTTCGGCCCGTTCGCCGGCGATGTCTACCACGCCCCGAACTCCTACCCGTACCGGGACGGCCTGACCGGCCAGGAGGCGGCGGCGCGTACGATCGCCTACCTGGAGAAGGTCATCGGCGCCTCCGACCTCGCCTGCCTCGTCGCCGAGCCCATCCAGGGCGAGGGCGGCTTCATCGTGCCTGCCGACGGCTACCTCGCCGCGCTGCAGGAGTGGTGCACCGCCAACGGCGTCGTCTTCATCGCCGACGAGATCCAGTCGGGCATGGCGCGCACCGGCGCGTACTACGCGAGCGAGCACTTCGGCGTCGTTCCGGACATGGTTCTCAGCGCGAAGGGCATCGCGGGCGGCCTGCCGCTGGCCGCGGTCACCGGGCGCGCCGAGATCATGGACTCCGCCCAGCCGGGCGGCCTCGGCGGCACCTTCGGCGGCAACCCGGTCGCGGCCGCGGCGGCCGTCGCGGTCTTCGAGGAGATCGAGGCGAACGACCTGCTCGCCGAGGGCGCCCGCATCGAGAACGCGCTCAAGCCCGCGCTCGTGAAGCTGCAGGAGAAGTACGACGTGATCGGCGACGTGCGCGGGATCGGCGCGATGGTCGCCATCGAGCTCGTCAAGCCGGGCACCGGGTCCACCACCAAGGAGCCGAACCCGGAGGCGGTCAACGCGATCGTCGCCTACGCCGCGCAGCAAGGCATCCTGTTCCTGAACGCCGGGACCTACGGCAACGTGCTCCGCTTCCTGCCGAGCCTCGCCGTCTCCGACGCACTGATCGCCGACGCCATCTCGGTGCTCGACGACGCCTTCGCCGCCCTGTGAGCGGGGACGCGATGCCCCAGGTCTTCACGGGAGCCGAGGCGGTCGAGCTCGCCGTCGTCGAGCGCAGCGGTTTCGTCGAGTCGCGGCACGTGGGCTCCGCCGTCGTGCTCGGGCCGGACGGCGACGTCGTCCGCTCGCTCGGCGCGCCCGAGGCGCCGATCTTCCCGCGCTCGACCATGAAACCGTTCCAGGCGGTCGCGATCATGGGCGCCGGGGTCCCGCTGGAGGGCGCGAGCGCCGTGCTGGCCACCGCGAGCCACGCCGGGACGCCCGCGCACCTCTCCGTGGTCAGGAAGCTGCTCGCGCAGGCCCAGCTCGGCGAGGACGCGCTGCGCTGCCCCGCGGACTGGCCGCTCGACTCCGCCGCGCGCGACGAGGCCATCCGGGAGGGTTCGCAGAAGGCTCCCGTCTTCATGAACTGCTCCGGCAAGCACGCAGCGATGCTGCTGGCCTGCCGCGTGAACGGCTGGCCGCTGGAGAGCTACCTGGACCCGCAGCATCCGCTGCAGCACCACATCCGGGACACGGTCGAACGCCTCACCGGCGAGAAGGTCGTCGCGACCGGCGTCGACGGCTGCGGCGCCCCGGTGCACGCGATGTCGCTGCTCGCACTCGCACGCGGCATCCAGCGCATCGCCACGGCGTCCGACGCGTCCCCGTTCGCGCTGTTCCGCAACGCGGCCATCCTCAAGAACGCGGTGCTGGCCGACGGCTGGGCGATCGACGGCCCCGGCCGAGCGAACACGGTCGTCATCGACGAGCTGGGGGTCTTCGCCAAGGGCGGCGCCGAGGGCGTCATGGTGATGGCCGCGCCCAACGGGACGACCGTCACGCTCAAGATGCTCGACGGCAGCCTGCGCGCCGCGACGATCGTCGCGCTCTCCCTGCTCGCGGATGCCGGCGCGATCGACCGCTCGGCGGTCGCCGAGGTCGCCCCGAAGCTCGATCTCGCCGTCCTCGGCCGCGGCGAGCCGGTCGGCGAGATCCGCGCGACCGTCTAGCCTCTTCGCGCCTTCCCCGCCCACCGTCCCGGAGTCGCTGCCCGCGCCGCACGGCGTGTTGCGTGAAGGACTCCGGGACGGACGGCGAGGGGCGTCACTGCGTCGCGCGGGCGAGGCGCTTGGCGCGGGCCGCGGCGGTCAGCTGCGAGATCAGCACCACGAGGATCGTCAGGATGAACACCGCGGAGGCGATGACGTTCGCCTGCGCGGGGATGCCGCGCGACGCCGCGATGTAGATGTACATCGGGAACGTGGTCACGGCTCCTGCGTTGAAGTTCGTGATGATGAAGTCGTCGAAGCTCAGCGAGAACGACAGCAGGGCGGCCGACAGGATGCCCGGCAGCAGCAGCGGGAACGTGATCCGCCAGAACACCGCGTTCGGCGACCCGTACAGGTCGCGCCCCGCCTCCTCCAGCGCCGGATCGAGCGAGGCGACGCGCGCCTTCACCGTCACCACGACGAAGCTGATGCAGAACATCACGTGCGCGATGATGATCGTCCCGAAGCCCTTGTTCACCCCCAGGCTGAGGAACTGCGCCGCCAGGCCCGCGCCGAGCACGACCTCCGGGCTCGCCATCGGCAGGAACAGCAGCAGGCTGGTCTGCGAGCGGAACCGGAACCGGTAGCGCATCAGCGCGATCGCGATCATCGTGCCGAGCACGGTGGCGATCACGGTCGAGATGATGCCGATGATGATGCTCGCCATGAACGCGTCGCAGATGCCGACCGCGTCGCACACGTTCGTCCAGTTGTGCAGCGTGAACCCGCGCCAGGCGATGTTGTTCTTGATCGCCGCGTTGAACGAGAACACGAACGTGTAGACGATCGGGATGAGCAGGAACGCGAGCGCGAGGAACGCGTAGACCTTGAGGCCGAGGCCCTGGAAGCGGAACCGTCTCACAGCAGGTCCTCCGTCCCGCTCCGCCGCACGTACACGCCGACGATGACGAGGATGACGGCCATCAGAATGACCGACATCGACGCCGCGGCCGGGTAGTTCTGCAGCACCAGGAAGTTCGACTCGATGACGTTGCCCATCATCGAGGTGTCCGCGGCGCCCAGGAAGTCCTGGGAGGCGTTGATGTAGTCGCCGGCCGCCGGGATGAACGTCAGCAGTGTCCCGGAGACGATGCCGGGCATCGACAGCGGAACGGTCACCTTGCGGAAGGTCGTCCACGCGTTCGCATACAGGTCCTGGCCCGCCTCCAGCAGCCGCACATCCAGCCGCTCCAGCGTCGAGTAGAGCGGGAGGGTCATGAACGGGATGAAGTTGTAGGTGAGACCGAAGATGACCGAGAACGGCGTGCCCGTGATGTGCGCGTCCGGCGGCAGGATCGACAGCGCCTTCAGGGTGCTGGCGACCCAGGCGTCGTCGCTCAGGATGGACTTCCAGGCGAGGGTCCGCAGCAGGAAGCTGATGAAGAACGGCGCGATCACCAGGGTCATCAGCAGGTTCTGCAGCACCGCCCGGCCGCGCATCTTCACGCCGATGAAGTACGCGAGCGGGTAGCTGATCACCAGCGCGGCCGCCGTCGCGATGAGCGCGTAGACGAACGAGCGGATGATCTGCGGCCAGTACTCGGCGATGGAGTCGGTGTAGTTGCTCCACTGGAACGCGGCCTGGTACTGGCCGATGTCGCCGTCCGGCACCGGGGCCTGGAACGACGTGATGATGAGCGAGATCAGGGGCGTCAGGAAGAACAGCACCAGGTACAGCACGCCGGGCAGCAGCAGGACCAGCGCGATCCCGCTCTTGCGGCGGACCGCGGGTTCCTGATCCTGCGTCGGCGGCGCGCCCGTGAAGGCGGCGATCGCCATTACGCCTCCTCCAGCTCGGAGAGCATCCGCTCCTTCGCCTGCGCCGCGACCGCCCGGGTGTCGGTGTCGTCGACGAAACGGCCGTCCGCTGGCGGCTCGTCCGCGAGCACGAAGGTGTGGTCGGCGTCCCAGGACACCCACACCTGGGCGCCGAGGGCCGCGACGGGACCGCTGCTCATGTTCTGCGCGAACACGATCACCGTCCCGACGCCGGGGATGTCGACGAGGTACTGCGTGCTCACGCCGCTGAACGACACGTCGGTCACGCGTCCCGGTCCGAGCGCGTTCGCTCCGGCCGGCACCGCGGACTCCGCGGCGTGCAGGCTCAGCTTCTCCGGACGCACGCCGACGGTCACCCGCCCGGACTCGCGCTGCGCGCGCGAGTGCGGCACCCGCACCCGGTGTCCCCCGACCTCGACGCCGATGGTCTCGCCGGAGTCGACTACCGGACCGGCGAACAGGTTCGACTGGCCGAGGAAGTTGGCGACGAACACGGTCGACGGCAGCTCGTAGAGCACCTCGGGGGCGCCCATCTGCTCGATGCGGCCGTGGTTCATGACGGCGACGGTGTCCGCCATCGTCATGGCCTCCTCCTGGTCGTGCGTGACGTGCACGAAGGTGAGGCCGACCTCGGTCTGGATGGACTTCAGCTCCAGCTGCATCTGCCGGCGCAGCTTGAGGTCGAGCGCTCCGAGCGGCTCGTCCAGCAGCAGCAGCGCCGGGCGGTTGACCACGGCCCTGGCGAGGGCGACGCGCTGCTGCTGACCGCCGGAGAGCTGGGCGGGCCGGCGGGCGGCCAGGTGGTCCAGCTCCACCAGGCGCAGCGCCTCGTGCGCCTTCGCGATCGGATCGCCGATCCTGCGCCTGCGCAGGCCGAACGCGACGTTCTCGAGGATCGTCATGTGCGGGAACAGCGCGTAGCTCTGGAAGACGGTGTTGACCGGCCGCTGGAACGGCTTGGTCTTGGTGACGTCCTGGCCGCCGATGAGGATGGACCCCTCCGTCGGCTCCTCGAGCCCGGCGACCAGGCGCAGCGTCGTGGTCTTGCCGCAGCCGCTCGGCCCGAGGAGGGCGAAGAACGAGCCGGCGGGGATGGTCAGGTCCAGCCGCTCGATGGCGGTGAACCCGGGGAAGCGCTTGGTGATGCCGACCAGCTGCAGATCGGCGCCGGACTCGGCGAAGACTCCCTTCGGCATCAGGCCCCCAGGATGACCTTCTGGAACGAGGCCTGGTACTTCTGCTCCTCCGCCGGCGTGAGCGTGCGGAAGATGTGCACCTGGGAGAGCGTGTCCTGGTCCGGGAAGATCAGCTGGTTGTCCGCGAGCGCCGGGTCGATCTTGACCGCAGCCTCCTTGGCGCCCTGCACCGGGGTGATGTAGTTCACCCACGCGGCGACCTCGGCCGCGACCTCCGGCTGGTAGTAGTAGTCGATCAGCTTCTCGGCGTTCGCCTTCCGCGGCGAGCCGATCGGGATGACGAAGTTGTCGCTCCACAGCGTGCCGCCGGCCTCCGGGATGGCGAACTGCCAGTTGTCGCCGGCCTCAGCGTTCAGCTGGGTGATGTCGCCCGACCAGCAGATCGCGGCGAGGGTGTCGCCCGACTTGAGGTCATTCAGGTAGGAGTTGCCCTTGATGTTGCGGATCTGGCCGTCGTTCACCTGCTTGGTGAGCGTCTCGATCGCCTTCTCGTAGTCGGCGTCGCTGAAGTCCTTGGAGATGTCGACGCCCTGCTGCAGCATCAGTAGACCCATCGTGTCGCGCATCTCGCTGAGGACGCCGACCTTGCCCTTGAGGTCGGGCTTCCAGAGGTCGTCGATCGACTTCAGGCCGTTCGGCAGCTTCTCCTTGTTCCAGCAGATGCCGGCGAAGCCGCTCTGCCAGGGCAGCGACTTCTTCCTGCCCTTGTCGAAGTCCACGTCGACCAGGCTGGCGACGAGGTTCTTCTTGTTCGGGATGGCCGACTCGTCGAACGGCTGCACGTAGCCGAGCCGGATCCAGCGGGCGATCATCCAGTCCGTGAGGCAGACGGTGTCGGCGCCGATGTCCTTGCCGAGCGCGAGCTGGTCCTTCACCTTGGCGTAGTAGGTGTTGTTGTCGTCGACGGCGACGTCGTACTTCACCTTGATGCCGGTCTGCTTCTCGAACGCCTGGAGCGTCGGGTAGTTGCCCTTGTCGTCCTGGTCGAGGTAGGCCTGCCAGTTGGCCCACGTCATGGTCTTGTCGGACGCCGACTGATCCTTGGCGGCGGTGGGCTTGCTCGACGCCCCTCCGGTGGAACAGGCGGCGAGGGCGAGAGCGGCGGCTCCCGCTCCTGCGCCGGCGAGCAGGCCGCGCCGCGTGAGCTGAGACGCTCGGGCGGACTGCACCAGCTGGCGGATCATCGGGTCGTGCGGGAGGGGCCTGGACTTCACTGCGGTTCTCCTTCGGGATGGAACGCGTCTGCGAATCGACGTCCCGCCGGGCACTCCAGTGTGCTCTGCGGTGGGTCGATACTGGCACACTCCCGTGGCCATACGCACGCATGAAAGCGCAAAACGGCGATTCTGAAACACAATCGAAACGGAATCAGTGCCGCTCCCCCGCTTTGACAGGGGAAACCGCAGCCGCCGGCGGTGGCGCGGTGGCGCGGCAAGACGAACTGACGATATCCACGCTGGTTCGACACAGAATTTACGGAATCAGCACGATCTTCTGCGGATTCCTATCGAAATCGTCCGTCGCGCCCGCTAAGGTGAGATCGAACATCACGTCGAAGTGTGAGGAGCCTCATGAAGGTCGCGATCCCCCGCGAGATCAAGAACAACGAGTTCCGGGTGGCGATCACCCCGGCTGGAGTGCACGACCTGGTCGGCGCAGGACACGAGGTCTTCGTGGAGACGGGAGCCGGCGTCGGCTCCTCCATCCCCGACGAGTTCTACGCGAACGCCGGAGCCACCATCCTGCCGGACGCCGCAGCCACGTGGGCAGCGGGCGACCTGATCCTGAAGGTCAAGGAGCCGATCGAGAGCGAGTACGGGTACTTCCGCGAGGGGCTGGTGCTCTTCACCTACCTGCACCTGGCCGCGGACGAGGCGCTCACGCGCGCGCTCATCGACGCGGGCGTCACCGCGATCGCGTACGAGACCGTCCAGCTGCCGACGCGCGCGCTGCCGCTGCTGGCCCCGATGAGCGAGGTCGCCGGACGGCTCGCGCCGATCGTCGGCGCCAACACCATGCTCAAGCCGAACGGCGGGCCTGGGCTGCTCGTCCCCGGTGTGCCGGGCACCCACCCCGCCGTCGTCACCGTCCTCGGCGGCGGCGTCGCCGGCACCAACGCGATCTCGGTCGCAGTCGGACTCGGCGCGGAAGTCACCGTGCTGGACACGAACATCCAGCGGCTGCGCGAGCTCGACGCGCTGTACGCCGGGCGGATCAAGACCATCGCCTCGAACAGCTTCGAGATCGAGAAGGCGGTCATCGCCTCCGATCTCGTCATCGGCTCGGTGCTGGTCCCCGGCGCGAAGGCGCCGAAGCTCGTCAGCAACGAGCTGGTGTCGCGCATGAAGGCGGGCAGCGTGCTCGTCGACATCGCGGTGGACCAGGGCGGCTGCTTCGCCGACTCGCACCCGACCACGCACGCCGACCCGACCTTCACGGTCCACCAGTCGCTGTTCTACTGCGTGGCGAACATGCCGGGCGCCGTGCCGCACACCTCCACGTACGCCCTCACCAACGCGACGCTCCCCTACGCGCGCTCGATCGCGAACCGCGGCTGGCAGGAGGCGCTGCGCGCCGACGCGTCGCTGGCCCTCGGCCTGAACGTGCACGCGGGCGCCGTCACCAACGCCGGCGTGGCCGAGGCGCACGGCCTGGACGCCGTCGCGGTCGCCGACGCGCTGGCCTGACCCGCGCTCCGAAAGGGAGGAGTTCAGGGCTGAATCAGCCCTGAACTCCTCCCTTTCGCTCGTCTCGGGCCGGCCGGGCGCGAAACACCTCACTTTGCGACGGCGCACGAAAGGGAGGAAAAGATGCGCTCGCAGGCCCGGATTGACACGACAGGAGGACTCTGGGGCAAGAACCGACCCGGAATCCTCCCTTCAGCGCTGCCGACGGCGAGCACGTGGACGTCAGCTGACGTCGAACCACTGGTCGCCGATCTCGACGCGCGTTCCGCGGGTCACGCGGTAGCGGCGCCCCGCCTCGCACTGCCGGGCGACGTCGCCGAGCGGGCGCGCGACCGTCCCGTTGCCGGAGTAGCGGTCGCAGATCCACAGGTCGTCGCCCTCCAGCCCGAACTCGAGGTGCGTCTTGGAGACGCTGCGGGCCGGGTCGGAGACGACGACGAGCTGGTCGACGTGCTCGCCGGGCTGCGTGATCGGGCGACGGCCGACCAGTCCGCTGCCGAGGACCTCGACGGTCTCGCCCGTCGAGAAACTGAGGGTGTAGCTGCGGCGCGGCAGCGGGGCCGCTGTCTCGATCGGCACGACCGGCATCGCCTGCGTCGCGGGAAGGCCGTCCTCGTCCAGTTCGTCCGCGGCGGGGAACCGCCCGGCGATCGCGGGCTTCGGGAGCCGTTCGACGATGGAGGTGTCGGAGGGCCGCGGATCCGCGACCTCGGGCGGTCGCACCCGGGAGGCCGTCACCGAACTCCCGCACTTGCCGCAGAACAGCGTCCCCTCGGCCAGCTCGGCCCCGCACACCCGGCACGTCATCGCTTGCTCTTCCTTTCTCCGCTCCCTCCACGGTATCCGAGGGAACGCAGCGAGACCGCCGCTCGCAGCCGCTTCCAGCGCGTGTCGCGCTTGTCGAGCTGCCCGCGCAGCTCGTCGACGGCCCTCCAGACCGAGTCGGCCTCCTCCGGCGTCGGCGGGAGCGGGCTGAACACGGCGCGGTCGGCGACGCGCGCGAGCGCCGCCGCGCGGTTGCCGCCGATGGTCGCGGCGAACTCGAGCCGGGTCGCGGAGGGCGGAGGATCGAAGCCGTGATCGACGGCGGCGTCGGCGAACTCGCGCCAGCCACCCACGATCCGGTCGATCGAGGTCCCCGCGGACCTGCGCAGCGCCCGCCGTCGCCACTTCGCCGCGATGACGGCCAGGAACGGCGACGCCAGGATCGCGAGGATCAGCAGCGTCCAGCCCACCGCGACCAGGATGCCGAGCAGCGTCTCCAGGACGGGGTTCGGCGGCTTCGGGTTGGTCGAGTCGACCTGGGCCTGCGGCGGCTCCTGGTTCTGCTGCGGCGTGTCGTCCACCGGCGGCTGCACGTTGGTCTGCGGGCGCGAGATCTCGGTCGGCTGGTTCGGCTGCTTGGGCGGCACCGGACGGACCGGGGGCGTCGGGTCGACGCTCACCCAGCCCGTCGTCGTCTGCACCTCGATCCACGCGGAGATGTCCGACCCGGTGAACGTGACCACTCCCGCGGCGTCCTGGGGCGCCTCGAAGCCGACGACGACCCGCGCGGGGAACCCGAGCTGCCTGGCCATCAGCGCCGCCGTCACCGCGTACTGCTCCTGGTCGCCGAGCATCGGGATGTCGGTGAGCAGTTCCGTGATCCGGTCGGCGCCGTGGCCGGAGCGGCTCGCCGGCTCGTCCGGCCCGACGCCGTGGCTGATGTAGCCGTCGGCCGCGATGCCCTTCAGCGCCGCGGCGAGCTTGGCGCCGGCGCCGTTCACGCCGGCGGTGTAGCGCTGCAGGGTGGACTGCAGCTCGTCGGGGACGACGGTGGGCCGCGGCACCGAGTCCGACCCCGGCTGGACCTTCCGCAGCTGATCGGCGGTGAGCAGCGGCTTCTCGACCGAATCGGCGGTGTAGCTGTCACCGGAGCGCAGCGACGCGGTGACCGCGGCTGTCCCGGTGACGTCGTTGTAGAAGAAGGCGCCGGTCAGCCGCGCGGCGTCCTTGCCGATGAAGGTGAGCTGCTCCAGCTGCCCGGTGCCGGGGATCCACGGCCCGCGGTAGTCGCGGACGGTGACGGTGACCGTCGCGGGCGAACCGAGCACGCCGGACTGGTCGAGCCGGTACGGCACGCGCGTGAACGCGCCGGACGCGCTGTTCACGGCGGCGCTGCCGACCGTGTACGCGACGCCGTCGTAGGTGTCGAGCGTCGCGATGCGCAGTCGCCGGTCGGCGGGGAGCCCGGCGACGCTGAGCATCGGCCGGTCCGCCTTCTGGGGTTGCAGGTAGGCGCGGAAGCCGCTGAGCGGGCTCGGGTAGGCGCGCGGGTCGAAGGGCTGCTCGACCGCGGTCCGCACCACCTGCCTGTCGCTCGCGGGCGGCACAAGCACGGACGCGCCGATGCCGACGACGGCGGCGCCCGCGAGCATCACGGCCGCGCCGACGCCGGTCAGCGCGGCGGTCGAGCGCCGCTCCCGGCGCGTCTCCACCGTGAGGCCGCTCTGCTCGCGCAAGGTGCGCACCGCCGCGGCGCGCCTGCGCAGCCGCAGCCGGATCTGCCAGGCCAGCAGCAGCGCGAGGAGGCCGAGCACCTGCCAGAGCGGCACCGCCGCCACCGACGAGCCGAGCAGGATCCCGGCCACCAGGAGCAGGACCGGCGGAAGCGCGGCGAACTCCGGCACGCGGGAGCGCAGCGCGATCGAGACGGTGACCACGACCGCCAGCAGCACCAGGATGTACGGAGGCACCAGCAGCGCCTGGTAGCCGCCGACGGGCACGGAGATCGTGACGAGCTGCTTCCAGCTCAGCCAGGTCGCCTGCACCAGCTGGACGAAGCCAGGGCCGGTCGGCAGCATCCCGCCCGCCGTCGCCTGGCTCGGCACCGCGAGCTGTACGCCCGCGACGAGGTAGACGAGGGCGATCAGCCCGGCGACGACGATGCTCGGCCAGCGGAACAGCGCGGCGACGACCGCGACCGCGGTGCCGAGCAGGAGCGTCACGACGAGCATCGTGACGAACTCCCCCGATTGGTACACGGGCCAGAACGACCACGCCGCCAGGGCGGTCGCCACGATCGCGAACGCCACGTCGATCGCGGCGCTGCGCCAGGGAAGCCGCCCGATCATGTCGCGAGCCGCTTCGCCAGGCTGCGCTGGAGGTCCTCCAGGTAGCCGATCGTGAGCACGCTCAGGTCGGAGACCCTGCGCATCGACGGGACGGCGCCCTCGTCGCACACGATCGCGACGACGTCGACGCCGAGCGGGAAGTGCGCGGCGGCGGCCCGCAGCTGCGCCGCCGTCGTCGTCGAACCGCAGATCAGGAAGGCGATGGAGATGCCGGCCGCGTCCTCCGCGGCCACCTGCGCCAGCTCGGGCAGCCGCAGCATCGAGTCCGCGACCTCCACTCCGGCCAGGTCGTCGAGCAGCCGCCCGCGGCCGACCGTGCTCAGCCGGCGGACGCCGAGCACCATGCGCTTGGCGAACTCGGGCGTCGCCGCACTCGCGACCACCGAGACCGTGCGCGAGTCCAGCATCGCCCGGACGCCGAGCGAGCCGGTCGCGCTCACCGCGAGCTCGAACTCCTCCTCGGTCGCGTAGTCCGCCGCGGCCAGGCTGAGCGCGACCAGCAGGTGGCTGCGCCGGGTCTCCTCGAACTGGCGCACCATGTAGCTGCCGGTCTTCGCGGTGCTCTTCCAGTGGATGTTGCGGCGCTCGTCGCCCGGCATGTACTCGCGCAGCGCGTGGAAGGCGACGTCGCTCGCGGTGAGGTCGCGCGTCGGGGCGCCCTCCAGGTCGCGGACGAAGCCGGTGCTCATGCTCGGGATGGCGATGGTGCGCGGGTGCACGAACAGGTCGAGCGAGTCCGCCCAGACCAGCTCGCGGCGCAGCAGCCCCACCGGGTCGGCGCGCACGGTGCGAACCGGGCCGATCGGGACGATGCCGCGCCTGCTGGTCGGCACGACGAAGACGTCGGAGTGCTCCTCGCCGCCGGCGAGCGACGGCGAGGCGAACGAGGCGAGACCCGCTCCGACCGGCACCTCGACGCGCGCGCCGGCGAGCCGTCGCCTGCCGGGGTTCCGCACGGTCACCTCGCCCGGTGCGCGGTCGCCGACGACGACGCGGTTGGTGGGCAGCGACAGCCCGACGTCGAAGCCGATCCGCCCGGCCAGGTAGAGCGATGCGATGAGCAGCAGCGCGACCGCGGTCCAGCCGGCGACGACCGCCTCCGTCCAGCCGAAGCCGTACCCGGCGGCCAGCGCGAGGACGGCGAACAGCGCGACCGACCAGCCGAGCGGCGTGATCACGCCGCCGACGCGCGTCGCAACGCCCGCGACGGCGCGGCCGAAGCTGGATGCGGTGCGGACGATCCAGACGATCGCGTCCGCGAGCATCCCCTCCCGCTCGCCGACGATCCGCGCCCGCGCGTTGGTGAGCTCGGTCTGGGTGCGGCCGATCGTGGTGCTCACACGGCGGCCCGATCGCTGGGCGGCGGGACCTCGATCAGCAACTGGCCGATCACGCTGGAGGTGGTCACGCCCTCGAACTCGGCCTCCGGGTCGAGCACGAGCCGGTGGGCCAGCACCGGCTCGGCCAGCGCCTTCACGTCGTCCGGTGTCACGTAGTAGCGGCCGGACGAGGCGGCGAGCGTCTTCGCGGCGCGCACGAGGGCGAGGGCGCCGCGCACGCTCACGCCGAGCCGGATCTCGTCCGCCGTGCGGCTGGCGTCCACCAGCCGCGAGACGTAGTCGTTGATCGTCGGGTCCACGTGGACGCCGCGCGCCATGCTCGCCATCTCCACGACGGTCGCGGCGGAGATCACCTCCGGCACGATGACCTCGTGCGCCCGGCGCTCCGAGCCCTCCAGGATGCGCAGGGTCGCCTCGTGGTCCGGGTAGCCGATCGACGCCTTCATCAGGAACCGGTCCAGCTGCGCCTCCGGGAGCCGGTAGGTCCCCGCCTGCTCGATGGGGTTCTGGGTCGCGATGACCATGAACGGGGTGCCGACGGAGTGCCGGACGCCGTCCACGGTCACCTGCTGCTCCTCCATGACCTCCAGGAGCGCCGACTGGGTCTTCGGGGACGCCCGGTTGATCTCGTCCGCGAGCACGATGTTCGCGAACACCGGGCCGCGGTGGAACTCGAAGGTGTTGGTGCGCTGGTCGTAGATGTTGACGCCGGTGATGTCACCGGGAAGCAGGTCGGGCGTGAACTGCACGCGGTTGGTGGTGCCCCGCACGCTCTCCGCCATCGCGCGGGCGAGCGAGGTCTTGCCCGTCCCCGGGTAGTCCTCGAGCAGCAGGTGCCCCTCGCTGAACAGGGCGGTCAGGGCGAGCCGGATGACGTGGGTCTTCCCGAGCAGGACGCGGTCGATGTTCTGCACGAGCCGCTCGAACACGCCGGAGAACCATTCGGCCTGCTCGGGGGTCATCGTCATTGTGCTGCCTCTCTCGGTGCGGGAGTGGGAAGGGTGGTGGGCGCGGGCGCGCCGTCCTCAGTATGCCGTTTCGCGCTCATCCCATCCCCGAAGCCGGATAGGGGGCGGTGTACGTGTCGCCGTTGGCGTAGACGCGCACCCGGAGGATCGGCGGCTCCGCGCCGGGCGGTGCGATGCAGGCCGCGGTGGAGCCGGCGGGCGGCATGTCCACCTCGCCGGCGCCGCAGTCGAAGGTCACGCGCGTGTAGCCGTCGCCGGTCGGCCAGCTCGTCCAGGTGAAGGTGCGGGTGGCGGCGTCGTAGCGCTGACCGTCGATCGCGGTGTCGACGGCGACGCCCATCCGCTTGCTGAACGTCTGGTCCGTGCAGAGCTGGGCGCCGTCCGGGTAGGTCTCGCAGATGCTCGTGATCCGCAGAGTCAGGCCGGTGCCGTAGTGCGCTCCGTTGCCGGCGGCGACGAGGCCGCTCGTGCCGCCGAGCTGGCCGTTCTCGACCACGCCGTTGTCGCCGACCAGCTGGTAGTTGACGACCGGGCTGGAGCCGCTCCCGGCCTGATAGTCGACCGACGCCTGGAAGTCCCAGTACCGCCCCAGGTTCTGCACCGGACCGGTGATCGCCACGTCGCGCACGCTCCCCGGCTTCTGCCGCTGCGTCGCGGAGATGAGCGAGCTCGCCGTGCAGCCCTGGCCGTTGTAGGCGTAGACGACGAAGGTGTAGCGCTGGTTCGGCTGGAGCCCCGTGAAGGTGACGCTGCCGCCCTCCGTCTTCTTGAACGTCGACGACTCGGGGTCGGTGCTCAGCACCGGGTTGCCGGAGTCGACCCCGGTGACGGTGCAGCGCGGCTGAGCGCCGCCCTGGAACACCCCGGCGTAGTACTCGGTGATCGCCTTGCCGTTGGAGCCGAACACGCTCGACCAGCTGAGCGTCGCGCTCGTGCCGTCCGTCTGGTCCGGCGTCGCGACCGGGGCGATGCCGGTGAGCACCGGCGCACCCGCCGGCACCCCGCTGCCGGACGTCTGGTTCCAGGTCGCCCTGGACTGGTAGAACTGGTTCCTGCTGGCGATGGTGAAGCCGATGGAGGCGCCATTCGCGATGCCGGCGTCGGTGACGTTCAGTGCGTACGCGGTGCCCGGTGCGTCGGAGCCGTTGACCTGCACCGCGTTGGTGAGGCCGCCGAGCGTCACCAGGTAGGAGGTGATCGGGCTCGCTCCCGGTGCGTTCGCCGGCTTGGTCCAGACCACGCGCAGACCGTGGTCGAGGGGCAGCGCCGAGACCCCGGAGGGGGCGTTCGGGACCACGTCGGACCAGGCCTGCTCGACGTACGAGGTGGGATCGGACAGCCCGAGCGCGTTCTGCGCCCGGACGGTCAGCTGCACGGCATGGTCCGGACCGTTGCCGGGCGTCTGGATCGCGCACACCGTCGTCGTGCAGGTGGTCGTCGAGTACGTCGCACCCGTCGCCGCGATCGTCGCGGTCACCTGGAAGCCGGTGATCGGCGAGTTGTTGAAGGCGCCCGGCGTCCAGCTCAGGGTGAGGCTGCGGTCGGCGATGGTCGTGATCTGCACGTTCGAGACGGGAGCCGGCCGATCCTGGACCGAGACGACGACGGTCCCCCAGGTGTACCGGTCCGGGTCGCCCGTCGCGTCCGCCACCTCGTACTGCAGGGTGGTGTCCGCGGGCGCCGCGTTCTCCGAGACCGTGATGCTGAGCTCCGCGTTGTCCGCGCTGGGCGTGATCGACACCCCGGCCGGCAGGGCGCCGCCGAGGCCGCGGACCGCGAGCACCCGCAGCGGCTTGTTCGGGAACGGGTTCGTCGCCTGGTCGTTTGCGAGCACGTCCACCGTGGTCGTCTGCCCGCGCGGCGCGATCACACGGTCCGGCTGCGGGCTCGCGAGCGGGCGTGTCGACGGCACGATGCTGAGGTCGATCCTGCCCGCCTCGCCCGCGTTGACCGCGTCCTTGACGCCGATCTGGATGGACGGGGTGCTGCCCTTCTTCACCCCGGCGCCGACACCGATGGTCAGCTTGGTGCCGGAGAGCGACAGGTCGACCCCGTCCGGGCGCGGGTTCTGGATGCTGTACTGCAGCTCCCCTTGGTCCTTGGCGTAGGGGTAGCTGGTCAGCTTGGTCAGGTCGACGGTCTTCGTCTGCCCCGGCTCGAAGTCGATGAGCGCGCCCGTGAAGACCGGGGGCTGGTTCTCGCGGGGCGTCACCTGGATGGGCAGCACGATGGTCGCGACGTTCCCGTCCGGATCCTTCGCGCTCGTCCCGTCCGTCACCTGGAACGAGATCGAGGCGGGGCCGAAGTAGCGGGCCGTCGACGTGTACTGCAGGGTGTCGTTGTCGACCACCAGGTCGTCGCCGTTCGCGTGCGTCGCACGCACGGTGGCGGCGTCGGTGAGCCGTACCGACCGGCCGCCGACGGCGACGATGTAGTCGTTCAGGTGGATCGTCAGCGTCTTCTCGCTGACCACCGTGAGCTTCGGGGCGCCGCGCTTGAGCTGCGGGAGGGCGTCGTCGTAGCCGGGCACCCGCACGAAGCCGTACGACGAGTACGACTCGTCTTCGGGGTTGGCGACCTTGAACGGGATGATCTGGCTCTTCGCGCCCACCGTGATCCGGATCCGCTTGTTCGCCGTCACCTGGGCGGTGTTCCCGTAGCCGGGGACGACGGACAGCTTCAGGCTGGACACCGGGCCGTCGGCGAAGAAGGTGTTCGCGAGCACGTTCACCGAAACGCTGGTCTTGCCCAGGATGTCGGACAGCCCGAGCGTGGTGTCGCTGACCACCGGCCGGGCCGGTGGCGCCTTCTTGTCGACGGTCACGCGCAGGAACGCCTGGCTGGTCCCGCCGTGCTCGTTCTGGATCGTGTAGAGGAAGCCGTAGAAACCCTCGGCCTGCGGGGCGGTCACCATCACGATGTCGCCCTGGATCTTCGCGCGGGCCTTGCCGTCGAGCGACGAGACCGACGTCACGCTCAGCGGGCTGCCGTCCGGGTCGCTGTCGTTTGCGAGGACCTGCACGTACAGCGTATTGCCCGGCCGCGTCGTCACGTCGTCCTCGACGGCGACCGGGTTGCGCGCGCCGTCCACGCGCGGCGCGATGCCGATGCGGACGGTGCCGGTCGCCCTGGCGCCGAGCGCGTCGACGACGGCGTAGGTGAAGGTGTCGGTGCCCGCGGCGTAGTCGCCGGGCTGGTAGTCCATCCAGTCGGTGCCGGAGGCGACGACAGCGCCCTTCTGCGGGTTGGTCTCCTGGCCGATGAACTGCACCGAGTCGCCGTCCGGGTCGATCCCGGAGAGCGGGACGGTGATCCGCACGGTGTCGCCGGCGATCACGCGGCCGGTCACGGTCTTCGGCACCGGCGGGTTGTTGGTGGCGGCGTCGCGCTCGCGCACCGCGATGCTGACCTCCGCCGTCGCCCACTGGCCGTCGGCTCCGAAGACGCGGTAGGCCGCCGTGTAGTTGCCCGGCTTCGCCGGCGCCAGGTAGCGCAGGTGGTCGCCGCTCGCGCACAGCAGGCCGGCTCCGGCCGGGAGCGGTGTCGCCAGCTTCGGGTCGAGCGTCAGCTTGTCGCCGTCCGGCTGGACGTCGTTGGCGAGCACCGGGATGTCGACGACGTCGCCGACGCGCACCGCGGCGGAGTCCGGCACGGCGATCGGCGGCTGGTGGACGGTGAGCGGCGGCAGCTGGATGACCGTGACGGTGCCCTCGGTGTCCGCGAGCCCGTTGCTCAGCCGGTAGTGGAAGTCCACCGGCTCGGTGAGCGGCCTGGTCAGCGTCACCCGGAGCGTGCGCTGCTGCAGCACCTGCACCCGAACACCGGTGCCGGGTCCAGGGTCGGTGACGCCGGTGACCAGCAGGACGCCGCCGGACGGGTCGATGTCGGTGGAGAGCACATCCACGTCCTGCGTCGACTGCTCGCGGATGAACGCGGTGTGCGGGACCGCGATCGGGGCCGTCTTCGCCCCGGGAGGCGCCTTCACCTCGATGCGGACCAGGCCGGTGGAGGTGACGACGCCGTCGGTGACCGAGTACTCGATGTTGTGGGTGCCCGGCTGGTCGGACTCGAACCGGAACGTGCCGCCCTGGTAGTCGGGCGTGAGCGTCGCATCCGCCTTCGACGGCACGGTGGAGAGCCGGACCGTGCCGTTGCCGCCGCGCACGTGGTCGAGCGGATTCACCGTGACCTCCTGACCCTGGTAGGTCACGACGGCGAACGGGTCGGCGATGATCGGCACCTGTCCCGGCGGGCGCACGGTCACCGCGAGCTGCCCGGTGCCCTCCGTGCGGCCGTCCGAGAGCACGAGCGCGATGTCCTTGAGGTCGCCGCCCGCGCCGTGGTCCGAGAAGGCGACCTGGCCCTGCGGGGTGTACGTCGTGGTGTCCGGCGCCGCGGCGGTGGCCGACGCGAGGAAGAACGGGTCGCCGTCCGGGTCGTAGCAGTCGCCGAGCACGGACGTGTTCACCCGTCCGCCCGCCTGCACGACGGCCTTGGCCGTGCGGACGCAGACCGGAGGCGCGTTCTCGGCGGGACCGCGGACGGCCACGGTCACGTGCGCGGTGGCGGTGCCGCCGCGGCCGTCGGAGATCGTGTAGTCGAACGCGATGACGCCGCTCGCGTTGTCCGGCAGCGAGAGCTGCAGCTGCTGGTCGGCGTTGGTGAGCTGGAGGGTGCCCTGGGTCTCGGGGATCGCCGTGAACGAGTCGATCGTCAGGACGTCGCCGTTCGGGTCGTAGTCGTTGAGCAGGACCGGCAGCGGGGTGACGCGGCCGGGTCGCGCGCCGAACCGGTCGTCGACGGCGACGGGCGGCTGCTCCTGCTTCTCGTACTGCGGCGTGTTGTCCTGCTTGGACTGGTCGACCAGCTGCTGGGTGGTCTTCTTCGACTCCAGCTCGTCCCAGTTGTCGATGCGCGCGTTGCCGTCCTGAACGGCCCACGAGACGCCGGACCTGGTGTCGTTGAGCACGGCGCGCTCGCCGTTCACGCGGAACGCCAGCACGGCGCCTGCCGGCACCTCCGCGAGCGCACTGCGGGCTCCCCTGCCGTCCTCCGCGCACGAGCGCCACGCCGCGCCGCCGTTCCAGGCGGCGTACACGCAGCCGTCCGCCTCGACCGGCGCCGCCGGCGTCCCCGAGCCGCCGGAGAACGGACGGCTGGCGGCCGAGCCGTCGAGCGGGACGCGCACGAGGCCGGTCGCGGAGGCGACCCAGGCTGCCGACCCGCCCGCGGACGACTCCTGCAGCACCCCGGCGCTGCCCTGCGGCAGGAAGCTGCCGAGCGCAGTGGACCCGGAGGCCGACCACAGGGTCCGCTCGTCCGGATCGAACAGCGCCCAGTGGCCGCCGATCGAGGTCAGCTGGACGTTCGCGCCGTCCCCGCGCGTCGGCACCTTCTCGGTCGTGCTCGCCGGCTGCTCCCCCGTGAGGTCGACGCGGACGAGCGACCGCGTGCCCGGCTGGTAGGCGAAGAGGACGCCGGAGGGATCCATCGCGGCGACGGCGCGGCCGCCGAGGTCGATCGTCGGCGCGGATCCCGAGTTGAACTGATCGAGCTGGTCGACGGTCGTCAGCCAGAGCTGCCCGGTTGTCCGGGAGAGCATCGCCACCTGGTTCCCGGCGACGAACACCTGCGGCGACCGCGGCGGGAGCGCGACCGACTTGCCGGCCTCCGCGGTGGCGGGGTCGACGACGGCGACGGTGTTCGCCTCCTTGTCGATGAGCAGGACGTTCTCGCCGTCCTGCACGACATCGAGCGCCTCCCCGGTGCCCGCGACCACCGAGTTCAGCTTGGCGATCTCGGTGTTCGCGCGTCCCAGCGACTTCTTGGCGTCGCTCGCCACCCACACGGACGAGTCGTTCAGCTGCAGGTGCTGCGCGCTGTAGCCGCCGGACACCACCGCCAGCGTCGTCACGAGGGCGGCGACGGCGGTCCCGCTCACGAACGTGGCCGCGAGGGACTTGTGCGCCAGGAGCCAGGAGCGGAACACCTAGGTTCCCGCCCTCTGCACGCACTTCTGGCCGCTCGGGTCGCCGGTGCGGCCGTCGCGGTTCACGGTCACCGTGACGCACACCGTCTGGCCGGGCTTCGCGTCCACCCGGAACTCCGTCGCGCGCTGGCTGCTCGGCGGCTGGTCGTCGACGGCCACCTGGTAGGTGTCGTCGGCCTCGATGCCCGGGTCGGTCCAGCTGAACACGATCGTGCTGCCGGAGACGCGGCCGCTCAGGTCGCGGACGGTCGGGATGTCGCCGGCCGCTCCCGCGCGGACCAGGACGATCGTCGCGGTCACGCCGAGCACGACGACGAGCACCGCGCACGCGACGAGCGACGCGATGAGCGCCCGGGAGACGCGCGCGACCTGCTGCGGAGGCGCGGTGCCGGGGGCGGCTCCGCTCTCGCGCACGACCGTGCGGGTCGGCGCGCGCAGCACGGTCGCCGAGGCCGCCTGCTTGCGCCGCCTGCGCGCCGGTGCGGGGTCGACGGCGACGACGCCCTTGACCCTGGTCCTGTCCTCCGGGTCGCCCGCCGTCGCCAGCGCCCAGTCGTCCATCGCGACCTCGACCGGTGTCTGCGGCAGTCCCAGCTCCGCCTCGACGGCCTGCAGTTCGCGGATGAACTCGAGGGCGCTGCGCTGCCGCTGCGACGGCTTGCGCGACATCGCCCGCAGCAGCACCTGCTCCAGCCGCGGAGGGACGTCCGCCCGGCCGATCGGCTGCGGGCGGCCCTTGGTGATGCGCTGGATGAGCTCGGCGGAGGTGTTCTCCTTGCCGGGGATCTCGAACGGCGAGCGGCCGGCCAGCAGCGAGTACATGGTCGCACCGAGCGACCACACCTCGCTCGCGATCGTGCCGCTCGTCTCGTCCAGCAGCACCTCCGGCGCCGACCACGGGATCGACAGGCCGATCGCCTCCGTCACGTCCGCCTCGCTGAGCGTCGCCGCGATGCCGAAGTCGCTGAGCACCGGGTGCCCGTATGCGGTGGTGAGGATGTTGGACGGCTTGATGTCGCGGTGCAGGACGCCGGCCCGGTGCGCGGTCTCGACCGCGCTCGCGATGCGGACGCCGATGGCGAGCACCTCGGCGACGGGAAGCGGGTCGCTGCGGTAGCGCTGGCCGATCGCCGAGGAGCAGAGCTCCATCACGAGGTAGGGCCGGCCGTCCGCGGAGACGCTCGCCTGGTAGACCGTGAGGATCGACGGGTGCGTGCTCAGCTGGGCCATCAGGTTGGCCTCGGCCTGGAACATCTGCTTGACCTGGCTGGTGACCACCTCGGCCAGCATCACCTTGACCGCGACCTGCCGCCGCGGCATGTTCTGCTCGTACAGGAACACGTCGGCGAAGCCTCCGCTGCCCAGCACCCGCACATACGAGAAGCCAGGGAGGTTCGGCGGCTGGGAAGGCAGACGCCTGGCCAAATGGCTCCTCCCGTTCGTCCGGTCAGCGCATCGCGGGTGCGACGGCGTTCACCAATTGTAGGCAGGAGGCGGGACCGCTCCGATGGCCTCGACCCGCACTGGGGACAACGCATTCACCCCCAACTCGGGGGCCATGATCATCGCGCACACCGGCCTTCGCCATCGCTTCCGGAGTTCTTCACGCGACACGCCGGACGAGGTGTGCAACAACTCCGGAACGGATGGCGGCTTCCCGGGGCCGCTCCGCTCAGTGGCGACGGGCCGCCCTGCGCGGGGAGGCGTCGCCCCGGTGCGAGCCGCTCTCCGGGGTGGCGAGCACGTCGACGACCACGACGGTCACGTTGTCGCGGCCGCCGTTGCCGAGCGCCGCGTCCATGAGCTGCTGCGCGGCGTCCAGGGGCGAGGACCCCTCGCCGAGGAAGTAGCGGATGCCGTGCTCGGTGAGCTCCTTCGTCAGCCCGTCGGAGCACACCAGCAGCCGGGAGCCGGCGACGATCGGGAACAGGAAGTAGTCGGGGACCGGGTCCTCGTTGAACCCGACCGCGCGCGTGATCACGTTGCTGTGCGGGTGCACCTCGGCCTCGGCCGGGGTGATGGCGCCGGCATCCAGCAGCTCCTGCACGATCGAGTGGTCGACCGTCAGCTGCTCGAGCGTTCCGTCGCGGTAGCTGTAGACGCGCGAGTCGCCGATGTTGAAGACGAGCCAGTAGGGCGACCCGTCCACGAGCGTGAGCGCGAGCCCGGTGACGGTGGTGCCGGTGCCGAGATCGGTGTGGCCGACCCCGCGGCCCATGTCGTCAACCGCGCTGCGCAGCGCGGAGGTGAGCGAGGACTCCGTCACGAAGTCGGTGCTCACCTGCTCGGCGAGCCGGGTGACGACGGCCGTGCTGGCGAAGTCGCCCGCGGTGTGTCCGCCCATCCCGTCGGCGACCGCGAAGATCGGCGACCGGGCCAGCAGGCTGTCCTCGTTGACGCTCCTGCGGTATCCCTTGTCGCTCAGCGCCGCCCACGCCAGACTGATCCGCGCGTCCTCGGCACCGGGGACGGCCACGGTGTGGCGTCTGTTGCTGCGACCGATCTGGGTCACTCGAGTCCTTCTCCTCGACGGTCATCCCCGCCCGAAGACGGTGCCGCGCCGCTCGGAGAGCCCGAGGGCACGGCCGTGATCTCGATGATATTACCGTCGCCGATCTCCACGGCGGTCCCGCGGAGCGCGACGGCGGACTCGCCGGGCCGCAGGCCGACGGGTCCGGCCCCCGGTCGCAGCAGCCGCGTCCCGTTCGTCGAGCGCAGGTCGGTGACGACGACCGCGTCCCCCGACTGCTCGATCCTGACGTGCGTCCCCGACACCTCCTGCGTCGGCGACGGCACCGTCAGCAGCCGCGGCAGGACGCCGGCATCAACGCGCGGCGGCGCCGGCCGGCGGCCGATCAGCACGGGGACGTCCAGCGGCAGGATGTCCCCCTGCGGCGTGCGCACACCGAACGTCGCGGGAGGCGGCGGCAGGATCACCGGCTCTGTCGCGGGGAACGGTTCGGCCGTCACCCGGCCGCGGACCGGCTCCGGCGTGTCGGAGGCCAGCGGCGGCTCGATGTCGACCGCGCCGGGGAGCTCGTGCGCGACGGGACGAACCGGCTGGGCCGGCGCCTCCTCCCCCTGCGCGTCCGGGGCGCCGTGCCCGAACAGGCTCGACGAGTGCGACCGGCCGCGGATGATGGTCTCCTCCGCGACCGCGGAGGATTCGACGGCGGGCGACGCGACGGCCTGCGGCGGACGCGGCGCGCTGCGCTCGACCCGCTCGATGGGCGAGAGCGTCCAGGTGAGCAGCTCGCCGTCGACGACGCCGAGACCGAGCGGGAGCGAGCCGACGCTGAGCCGCGCGACCGGACCGGTCGGCAGGTCGTCGCCGCCGAGCACGAGGCCGGTGACGGTGCGGAACTCGGCGAGCACCCACGGCTGGACGCCGCCCGCGCCGAATCGCCGCGACCCTCCGACGGAGAACACGTCGATCGCCGCCGAACCGCGGACGACAGCGGTGACCAGCACCTCGCCTGCCGCGTTCGGCTCCCCCAGCTCGGCGACCGCGAACGAGCGCACGCTGTCCGGACCGGCGAGCGGGAACGCGCCGACGACCGACTCGATGGTCGCAAGGTCCGAGTCCGCGAGCCACCACACCGCGTCCACCACCGAGTCCGGGACCGTGCTCTCGACGCACGCGACGAACCGGCGCCCGGCGATCAGGAGCCAGCGCGACGGGCCCGCGGTGGGCGCGTAGCGGGTGAAGCCGGGAGCCACCGCTGGTTCCTCCTGGTCGGTCTCGGGCGGGGACGCTCCCCGCCCACCGAGCATAGTGCGCCCCGAGCGCTCCTCGGTCCGATCAGGAACCCACCCGCGTCTCGACCAGCCGGAACGGCGTCCCCGGGCACTGCACGGCGCTCGCGGACGGGGGCAGGACGCTGCCGACGACGACGACCGGGTCGGTGGAGACCATCACGCGGCCGGACTCGTTCACGAGGGCGACCGGGCGTCCCGCGCCGAGCATGGCGGGCAGCAGCTCGCGCTCCAGGCGCTTCACGTACACGTCGACGCCCACCACGCCGATCATGGCGCCGTCGCGCTCGACGGGCGAGGTGACGGTGACGGCGTAGTCGCACGCGCACAGGTGGTCCACGTACGGGCCGGTGATGTGCGTGCGGTGCGTCGACTGCGGGACGCGGTACCACTCCAGCGAGCCGAAGTCGCGCAGGTAGTCGGAGTACGACCGGGCCGCCAGGTCGAGCCGGGACGGCTCCGTCGTTGCACCGAGCAGCGGGTTGTCCTCCAGCGGGCCCAGCCACCAGGAGAAGTGCAGCTCGCTGCCGCCGGCGAACTCGGGGGCGGCGATGAAGCCGGCGCCGACCAGCAGCGGGTCCTCCTCCTTCAGCTCCGGCAGGACGAGAGCCCCGACCCGGTCGTCCAGCTCGGCGGGCGCGCTGGTCCCGCCCGTGGCGGCAAGGATGCTTCCGCGCCAGCCCGCGAGGGTGTCATGGATGCGCGCGAACAGGGCGGAGACGCGCTCCGCTGCCGTCTCGACGCCGGTGCCGAGCGTGGTCTCAGCCATCGATGGTCCCTCCGGTCTCGATCCGGCCCTTCGCGGCGAGCAGCCACTGCGCAACGGCGGACAGCAGCGCGCTGACCTCCGTCCGGGCGGTGGCAGCGTCGCGCACGGCGACCGCGTCCGCGATCGCGGCGGTGGCCGCCGCTGCGGTGTCGCGCAGCGCGGCGTCGCGCATCCCGAGCCAGAGCAGCGGGCCGAACTCGGCCTGGAGCCGGATCTGCTCCCTGACCAGCCGGGTCGACTGGCTGAGCACGGCCAGCTCCAGCAGGAAACCGCCCGCGTTCCGCCTGGCCTGCGGCGGCGCCCCGAAGTCGGCGGCGGCGAGCCAGGCGTGCAGCCGTTCGGCGTCGGGCGGCGTCGCGCGCTCGGCGGCGCGGTCGGCGCAGCCGGCGGCGATCGCGGTGACGTAGACGGCGAGGTCGCTGAGCTCCACCTGCGAGAGGCCCCGGAGCCGCGCGGTCAGCATCGCGTCGTCCGCGTCTCCCGGGTGGACGACGAAGCTGCCGCCCTCGCGCCCGCGCCTGGTCTCGACGAGTCCCGCCTCGCGCAGCATCCCGAGGCCCTCGCGCGCGGTCACGAGTGCGACCCCGAACCGGCGCGCGAGCTCCGCCTCGCTCGGCAGGCGCTCCCCCGGCGTCAGCACGCCGAGCACGATCGCGTCGGCGAGCCGGCGCGACACCTGCTCGGCGCGGCCGGCGTCCGCGAGCTGCGCGAACACGGCGTCCCGCGCTCCCGGCGTCGCCCGCGTGGTCACAGTGGTCACCGCTCCACGATATCCCGGCCGAATCATCCGGTATAGGATGAATCGCACTGAGCGAAGGAGCGGGTATGGCGGACGGTGTCCTGGCGGGGATTCGCGTCGCCGACTTCTCCCGGGTGCTCGCGGGGCCGTACGCGACCATGATGCTCGCCGACTTCGGCGCGGACGTCGTGAAGATCGAGAGCCCGGCGGGCGACGACACCCGCGCCTGGCGGCCGCCCGTCGACGCGGCCGGCGAGTCCACCTATTTCGGCGCGGTGAACCGCAACAAGCGGTCGGTCGTGTGCGACCTCGGCACCGAGGACGGGCTTGCCGCGGCGCGCCGGCTCGCGGAGACGGCGGACGTCGTGGTCGAGAACTTCCGGCCCGGCGTGATGGAGCGCTTCGGGCTCGACGAGGCGAGCCTGCGCGCGGTCAACCCGCGGCTGGTCTACTGCTCGATCACCGGCTTCGGCCGCGACGCCGGAGCCGCGCTGCCCGGGTACGACCTGCTCGTGCAGGCCGTCGGCGGCCTGATGAGCATCACCGGCGCCCCGGACGGCGAGCCGAGCAAGGTCGGCGTCGCGCTGGTCGATGTTCTGACCGGACTCAACGCCTTTTCCGGAATCCTGCTCGCCCTCCGGCAGCGGGATGCGACGGGCGTCGGCTCGCGCGTCGACGTCGACCTGCTCGGGTCGCTGCTCGCCGCGCTCACGAACCAGGCCTCGAGCACGCTCGCGACCGGGGACGCGCCCGGCCGGCTGGGCAACGCGCACCCCAGCATCGCGCCGTACGAGCTGTTCACCGCCGCCGACCGCGAGCTGGTTGTCGCCGTCGGCAACGACCGCCAGTTCTCCGCGTTCGCCGAGACGATCGGGCTGCCGGCCCTCGGCACCGACCAGCGGTTCGCCACCAACCAGGAGCGCGTGCGCAACCGCGACGCCCTGCGCGCCGCGATCGCCCCGGCACTCGCCGCGCGCACCGCGGCGGACTGGGTGGCCGCGCTCTCGGCGGCGCGGGTCCCCGCCGGGCTCGTCAACTCCGTCGCCGAGGCCTTCGCGTTCGCGACCGCGCTCGGTCTCGACCCGGTGGTCGTGACGACCGACCCGGAGACCGGGCGCAGCTCCCGGCAGCCGGCCACCCCCATCCGTCTCGACACGGCGCCCGCCGTGCACCGCACCCCGCCCCCGCTCCTCGGCGCGCACGACGCGCGCTGGGCGGAGCACGACGACCACCCCGGTGGCGAAAGGACCGAACCGTGACGACGACACTCGACGAGGCGTTCAGCATCGACCACCTGCTCTCCGCGGAGGAGCGCTCCTGGCGCGACAGGGCGCGCGCGTTCGCGAACGACCGCATCCGCCCGGTGATCGAGCAGGACTTCGAGGACAAGCACTTCCGCTCCGAGTTCGTCGCCGAGCTCGGCGCGCTCGGCGTCCTCGGCATGCACCTGAAGGATGACGGCTGCGCCGGCGCCGGCGCGGTCAGCTACGGCCTGGTCTGCCACGAGCTGGAGGCGGCGGACAGCGGCTGGCGCACCTTCGTCTCCGTGCAGGGCTCGCTCGCGATGAGCGCGATCTCGAAGTTCGGCTCCGACGAACAGAAGGCCGACTGGCTCCCGCGGATGGCGCGCGGCGAGGCTATCGGCTGCTTCGCGCTGACCGAGCCGGACGGCGGCAGCGACCCCGCCGCCATGCGCACCAGGGCCCGGCGCGACGGCGACGACTGGGTGATCTCCGGCGCCAAGCGCTGGATCGGGCTCGCCGCCCTCGCCGACGTGGCGGTCGTCTGGGCCGCCACCGAGGACGGCGTCCGCGGCTTCCTGGTCCCCACCGGGACACCGGGCTTCGCCGCGACCGCGATCGACGGCAAGCTCTCGATGCGCGCGTCCGTGCAGTGCGACATCGTGCTGGACGAGGTCCGCGTCCCCGGCGACGCCATGCTGCCGGGAGCGCGCGGGCTCTCCGGGCCGTTCTCGTGCCTGAACGAGGCCCGCTACGGCATCGTGTGGGGCGCGATGGGCGCCGCGCGCGACTGCCTGGAGGTCTCGATCGGGCGAGCGACCAGCCGCGAGGTCTTCGGCCGCCCGATCGGCGCGACCCAGCTCATCCAGGAGAAGCTCGCGAACATGCTGGTCGAGTACGAGAAGGGGATGCTGCTCGCGCTGCACCTCGGCCGGCTCAAGGAGGCCGGTCTGCTCACCCCGACGCAGATCAGCGTCGGCAAGCTGAACAGCGTGCGCGAGGCGCTCGCGATCGCGCGCGAGGCGCGCACCATCCTCGGCGGCGACGGCATCACCAACGCGTTCCCCGTCATGCGGCACATGGCGAACCTGGAGTCGGTGCGCACCTACGAGGGCACCGACGAGATCCACACGCTCGTCCTCGGCCGCGCGCTGACCGGTCTGGCGGCGTTCGCGTGACCGGCGTCGACGACGCTGCCGCGGCCGCGGCGGCCGCCGCGCGCGCCGCGACGACCCGCGAGGAACGGGCCGGCTGGCTCGAGGCGCTGGCCGCCGCGCTGGAGGCGGACCGCGACGGACTGGTCCGCCTCGCCGCCGACGAGACCCACCTCTCCCCCGCCCGCCTCGACGGCGAGGTGACCAGGACCGCCGCGCAGCTGCGCTTCTTCGCCGGCGTCGCGCGCGAGGGCGGCTACCTGGAGGCGGTCGTCGAGTCGCCTGACCCGTCGCTCGTCCCACCGCGGCCCGACCTGCGCAGGATGCTGCGCCCGCTCGGGTCGGTCGCGGTCTACACCGCGTCGAACTTCCCGTTCGCGTTCTCCGTGCTCGGCAACGACACCGCGTCCGCCCTGGCCGCCGGCTGCCCGGTGATCGTGAAGGCGCATCCGGGGCATCCGGAGCTCTCCCGCCGGACGGCCGCGCTCGCGCAGTCGGTCCTGCCCGCCGGCTGGTTCTCGCTGGTCGAGGGGATGGACGCCGGCGTCGCGCTGGTGACGCATCCGCTGGTCCGCGCTGCCGGCTTCACCGGCTCCGAACGCGGCGGCCGCGCCCTGTTCGACCTCGCCGCAGGGCGGCCCGATCCGATCCCGTTCTACGGCGAGCTCGGCAGCATCAACCCCGTCGTCGTCACGCGCGCGGCGGCGGAGGAACGGGCCGAGACGATCGGCGCCGGCCTCGTCGGCTCGTTCACGCGGGACGCCGGCCAGTACTGCACCAAGCCGGGCCTGGTCTTCGTCCCGGAGGGCGGCGGCGTCGAGGACGCGGTGCGCTCCGCGCTCGGAACCGCGCCGGCGAGCACCCAGCTCACCCCCGGGATGTCGGAGGCGTACGAGCACGGGGTCGGCGCGTTCGCCGCGCGCCCCGACGTCGAGGTCCTGCGGGCCGCGGCGCCGGAGGGCGCCTCGGCGCCCGCGGTCGTCCTGGTCCCGGCCGCCGCGTTCTTCGCCGACCCTGCGGCGTTCCTCGCCGAGTGCTTCGGACCGGTCACGGTGCTCGTGCGCTCCGGCGACGACGACCTCCCGCGGCTCCTGGACGCCCTGGAGCCGTCGCTCACCGCGACGATCCACCGGGGAGCGGACGAGGACGTCACGGAGCTCGCGACCGCGCTGGCCGCCGTCGCCGGCCGGCTGCTCTTCGACGGCTGGCCGACCGGCGTCGCGATCGGCTGGGCGCAGCACCACGGCGGCGCCTGGCCCGCCACGACCGCGAGCGTGCACACCTCGGTGGGCGCGACCGCCATCCGGCGCTGGCTCACGCCGATCGCCTACCAGGACGCCCCGCAGCACGTGCTGCCGGCCGAGCTGCGCGACGGCAACCCGCTCGGCATCCCGCGCCGCGAGTCCTGAGCCACCCCTCGCCATCCGTTCCGGAGTTCTTCACGCGACACACCGGTGCCGGGCGTGAAGAACTCCGGAGACGATGGCTGGGCGGCTAGGGCTCGCGGACGGGCGCGGCGGACGGCGCGCCACGTCGCGCGCGCAGCAGCTCGGCGACCCGGATGGCGTCGCCCTCCGGCGCGTCGGACGCGCGGTCCGGCCGGGCGACGAACAGGTACAGCAGACCGGCCGCCGCCACGATCCCGAGCCCGATCAGCACGATCCAGTCGTTGAACACGCTCCCCGTCGCGGTCGGCCAGGCCAGCAGGATCATCGCGAGCACGCCGTAGACCAGCGCGAGCACGTTCACCACGATCCCGGCGCGGCCCAGGCTGAACGGGCCGGCGGGCCGCCAGCCCTTCAGCCGCTGCCGCAGCGAGGCGAGCACGACCGACTGGAACGCGACGTAGATCCCGAGCACCGCGAACGCGGTCACCTGCGTGATCAGCCCGTCCGGCCCGACGTAGACGATCAGGCTGATGATCACCGGGATGCTGCACGCCACGATCAGCGCGTTCACCGGCACCTTGGTGCGCGGCGAGACCTTCGCCAGCCAGCGGTGCGCCGGGATCATCCCGTCCCGCGCGAACGAGAACAGCAGCCGGCTCGCCGCCGCCTGCAGGCTGAGCACGCAGGACAGGAACGCGGTCACCGCGACCACCAGGAAGATCTTCGCGCCGACGGTGCCGAGCGAGGACTGCAGGATCTCCGGGATCGGGTCGACGTCGTCGCCGGAGACGATGCGCTGCAGATCGGGAGCGGCGAGCACGTAGCCGCCGAACGCGAACAGCGCCGACACGCCGCCGACGAGGATCGTCATCATCATCGCCTTCGGGATGCGCCGCGCCGGGTTCGCGACCTCCTCCGCGACATCCCCGCACGCCTCGAACCCGTAGAAGAGGAACAGGCCGGCCAGCGCCGCGCCCAGGAACGCCACCAGGTACGACCCGTTGCCCTCCACCCCCATCGAGTCGAAGAAGACCGAGAACGGGTGCTTGCGCTGGAAGATCAGCAGGTAGAGGCCGACGGCGATCACGCCGACCAGCTCGGCAGCGAGTCCGATCCTGGCGACGGTCGCGAGCGTCTTCGTTCCGGTGAAGTTCAGCACGAGCGCCACCACCAGCAGGAGGACGGTCAGGCCGAGGGTGACCTCCTTCGTGGCGGCGATCCCGAACAGGCTGGCGAGGAACCCGCTGCCGTAGGAGGCGACAGCGGTGATCGTCACGATCATCGCCCAGATGTAGACCCAGGCCGCCATCCACGCGTAGCGCCTGCCCCACAGCCGCCGCGCCCACGGGTAGATACCGCCGTGGATGGGGTACTGCGAGACCACCTCGCCGAACACCAGCGAGACCAGGAACTGGCCGGCGCCGACGATCACGATCCACCAGATGGAGGGCGGCCCTCCGGTGGCCATCGCGACCGCGAACAGCGAGTAGACGCCGACGAGCGGCGAGAGATAGGTGAAGCCGAGGGCGAAGTTCGCCCACAGGGTCATGGACCGGTTGAACGAGTCCTCGTACCCGAGGACGGCGAGGTGCTCGCCGTCCTCCAGGTGCGAGGACGAGGAATCTGCAGACATCGAATGCCTTCCGGGTCAGCTGCACACGACGATGTGTGTGGAGGCAGCGTAGCGGAGGCGAAGGCCGGATACCTATAGGACAGGATGATTGATTGTCCGGCGCGTCGTCACTCACCGATGTACGACATGACGTGCTTGATGCGCGTGTAGTCGTCGAAGCCGTACATCGAGAGGTCCTTGCCGTATCCCGAGTGCTTGAAGCCGCCGTGCGGCATCTCGGCGACGATCGGGATGTGGGTGTTGATCCACACGCAGCCGAAGTCGAGGCCCTTGGCGAACCGCATCGCGCGACCGTGGTCCTTCGTCCAGACCGACGACGCCAGACCGTACTTCACGCCGTTCGCCCACTGCATCGCCTCTGCCTCGTCCGTGAACTTCTGGACGGTCTGCACCGGCCCGAAGATCTCGTTCTGCACCGCGTCGTCGTCCTGGCGCAGACCGGAGACGACCGTCGCCTCCCAGAAGTAGCCCTTCTCGCCCTGGCGCCGGCCGCCCAGTTCGACGGTCGCGTGCTCTGGCAGCCTCTCGACGAAGCCGCTCACCTGGGCCAGCTGGTTGGCGTTGTTCAGCGGGCCGTACAGCACGCCGTCCTCACGCGGTCCGCCGGTGCGGGCGTTCTGGCGCGCGTAGGCGGTCAGCGCCGCCACGAACTCGTCGTGGATGCCCTCCTGGACGAGCAGCCGCGTCGCCGCCGTGCAGTCCTGGCCCGCGTTGAAGTAGCCCGCGGCGACGATGCCCTCGACGGCCTTCTGGATGTCCGCGTCGTCGAAGACGATGACCGGCGCCTTGCCGCCGAGCTCGAGGTGCACGCGCTTGAGGTCGTACGAGGCGGCCCGCGCCACCTCCATGCCCGCGCGCACGGACCCGGTGATCGAGATCAGCTGCGGGATCGGGTCCGCCGTCATCGCCGCGCCGGTCGTCCGGTCGCCGAGGACGACGTTGAGCACGCCGGCCGGCAGGAACTCGGCCGCGACCTCCGCCAGCAGCAGGGTGGAGAGCGGCGTGGTGTCTGACGGCTTCAGCACCGTGGTGTTGCCCGCCGCGATCGCGGGCGCGAACTTCCAGACGGCCATGTTCAGCGGGTAGTTCCAGGGCGTCACCTGGCCGACGACGCCGATCGGCTCGCGGCGGATGAACGAGGTGTGGTCCTTCATGTACTCGCCGGCCGAGCGGCCCTCGAGGTTGCGTGCGGCGCCAGCGAAGAACCGGATCTGGTCCACCGAGAGCAGGATCTCGTCGTCAACGAGGGTCGCGCGCGGCTTGCCGGTGTCCTGGGACTCGGCGTCGGCGAACTCCTCGGCGCGCGCCTCCATCGCGTCGGCGATCCGGAACAGCGCGAGCGAGCGCTCGGCGGGCGTCGTCTGGCCCCACTCCTCGAACGCCGACTGCGCGGCGCGATAGGCCTCCGCCACGTCCTCCTCGGTGGAGACGGGCGCGGTCGCGTAGACCTCCTCGGTCGCCGGGTCGACGAGGTCGATGCTCTCGCTGCCCCGCGCATCCACGCGCCGGCCGTTCACGAAGTTCCTCAGATCAGCGGTGCTCGTCAATGAACTCATGCCGGGAGTCTACTGATTTCGTCATCGAATCGGGCGAGAATGTGCGGATTCGCTTGCCAGAGTGCCCACCCACTGACAGAATCGCTCCATGAGTACCCCTCGGGCAACGAATGGCGCGAAGGCTGCTGTCATCGACGACGTCTCCAAGGCGATCATCGAGCAGCTTCAGGTGGACGGACGCAAGTCGTACGCGGAGATCGGCAAGGCCGTCGGTCTCAGCGAGGCCGCCGTCCGCCAGCGCGTCCAGAAGCTGACCGAGTCGGGTGTGATGCAGATCGTGGCCGTGACGGACCCGATGCAGCTGGGCTTCTACCGCCAGGCGATGATCGGCGTGCGCGTCACCGGTGACACCAGGGCCGTCGCCGACAAGCTGGCCGCGATGCCGGCCGTCGACTACGTGGTCCTGACGGCCGGGACGTACGACATCCTCGCCGAGGTGGTGTGCGAGAACGACCTCGACCTCATCACGATGCTCAATTCGGAGATCCGGACGCTCGACGGCGTGCTGTCGACCGAGACGTTCGTCTATCTCAAACTCCACAAACAGTTCTACAACTGGGGAACGCGATAAACCATGACGACAACCGTAGAAACGTTCGGCGAGCCGATCGCCGCTGGTGAGGCGGCGCTGCAGGCCAAGGCCCGCGACCACCTCTGGATGCACTTCGCGCGCCAGTCGGTGATGGAGGAGGGCCACGGCGTCCCCATCATCACCAAGGGCGAGGGACACCACATCTGGGACTCGCACGGCAAGCGCTACATCGACGGCCTCTCCGGCCTGTTCGTTGTGAACGCCGGCCACGGCCGCAAACGGCTCGCGGAGGCTGCGGCGAAGCAGGCGGAGGAGCTCGCGTTCTTCCCGATCTGGTCGTACGCGCACCCGAACGCCATCGAGCTCGCCGACCGGCTGGCGAACTACGCGCCCGGCGACCTGAACCGCGTGTTCTTCTCCACCGGCGGCGGCGAGGCCGTCGAGACCGCGTTCAAGCTCGCCAAGTACTACTGGAAGCTGCAGGGCCGCCCGACCAAGCACAAGGTGCTCTCGCGCTCGGTCGCCTACCACGGCACCCCGCAGGGCGCGCTGGCGATCACCGGCATCCCCGCGATGAAGGAGATGTTCGAGCCGCTGACCCCCGGCGGGTTCCGCGTCCCGAACACCAACTTCTACCGCGCCGACGAGATGGGCGCCCCGAGCGACGACATCGAGGCCTTCGGCGTCTGGGCCGCCAACCGCATCGAGGAGATGATCCAGTTCGAGGGTCCGGAGACCGTCGCCGCGATCTTCCTCGAGCCGGTGCAGAACTCGGGCGGCTGCTTCCCGCCGCCTCCCGGCTACTTCCAGCGCGTGCGCGAGATCTGCGACAAGTACGACGTGCTGCTGGTCAGCGACGAGGTCATCTGCGCCTTCGGCCGTATCGGCCACATGTTCGCGTGCGACCAGTACGGCTACGTGCCCGACATGATCACCTGCGCGAAGGCGATGACCTCCGGCTACTCCCCCATCGGCGCGACGATCATCAGCGACAGGATCTACGAGCCCTTCAAGCACGGCAACACGTCGTTCTACCACGGCTACACCTTCGGCGGTCACCCTGTCTCGGCCGCGGTGGCGCTCGAGAACCTCGACATCTACGAGGAAGAGGGCCTCAACGAGCGCGTCCGCGAGAACTCGCCGCTGTTCCGCGCCGAGCTCGAGAAGCTGCTCAGCCTCCCGATCGTCGGCGACGTGCGCGGAGACGGCTACTTCTTCGGCATCGAGCTGGTCAAGGACAAGGCCACCAAGGAGACGTTCGACGACGACGAGTCGGAGCGCCTGCTGCGCGGGTTCCTCTCCAAGGCCCTGTTCGACGCCGGGCTCTACTGCCGCGCCGACGACCGTGGCGACCCCGTCGTCCAGCTCGCGCCGCCGCTCACGATCGGCCCGGACGAGTTCGTCGAGATCCGGCAGATCCTGGAGTCGGTGCTGACCGAGGCGACCAACCACCTGTAGAACCCGCGAGACCCCCAAAGAGCGAATCCGCAAGCCGTCCACCCGAGCGGCTTGCGGTTTCGTGCATCCGGGGGCGAGAGAGGCACGGAGAGACATGGACTACCGCGACGTCGGCTTCTGGTTCGACTCCATCGCGGAGGCGGAGGACGGCTTCCGTCCCCGCCCCGCCCTCGCCGAGGACGCCACGGCCGACGTCGCGATCGTCGGCGCCGGCCTCACCGGGCTGTGGACGGCGTACTACCTGCAGGAGCTCGACCCGGCCCTGCGCATCCTGCTGCTGGAGAAGGAGGTCGCGGGCTTCGGCGCGTCCGGCCGCAACGGCGGCTGGGCGTCTGCGCTCTTCCCGTGGTCCGCGTCGGCCCTCGCCGCCCGGTACGGCAGGGAGGCGGCGGTCGCGCTGCGCTCGGCGATGGTCGCGACGGTGGACGAGGTCGGCCGCGCGGCGGAGGCGGAGGGCATCGACTGCGACTACGCGCGCGGCGGGACGGTGACCTTCGCGCGCGGCCGGGTGCAGCTGGAGGCGGCGCGCGCCGAGTTCGCGGAGTCCGAGGAGTTCGGCGTGGACCGGGTGTCGCTGCTCGGCACCGAGACGGTCCGCGCGCGCTACGGGGTCCCGGACGCGGTGGCGGCGACCCACACGCCCGCGTGCGCACGTATCCACCCGGCCAAGCTGGTCCGCGGCCTCGCCCGCGCCGTCGAGCGCCGCGGTGCGACGATCGCCGAGGGCACCGAGGTGCGCGGCTGGCGCAACGGCGTCGTGCGCGTGACCGCGGACGGCGTCGACCGGGTCGTGAAGGCCGGCACCGTGGTGAACGCGACCGAGGGCTACGGGTCGCAGCTGCCGCAGGTCGGCCGGCGCATCCTGCCGCTGTACTCGCTGATGATCGCCACCGAGCCGCTGCCGGAGTCGACGTGGGAGCGGATCGGCATCGAGCACGGCCAGACCTTCGCCGACTTCCGGCACCTCATCATCTACGGCCAGCGCACCGCGGACAACCGGATCGCATTCGGCGGCCGCGGCGCCCGGTACCACCTCGGCAGCACCATCCGCACCGGCTACGACCGCTCGCCGCGCGTGCGCGAGCACCTCGTCCGCGCGCTCACCGAGCTGTTCCCCGCGGTCGCCGGGGTGCGCATCACGCACCACTGGGGCGGCCCGCTCGGCGTCCCGCGCGACTGGCACGCTGGCGTCGGCTTCGACCCGGTCGCCAAGGAGGCGTGGGCCGGCGGCTACGTCGGCGACGGGCTGAGCACGACGAACCTCGCCGGCCGCACGCTCGCCGACCTGATCGCCGAGCGCCGCACCGCGCTCACCGAGCTGCCGTGGGTGGGCCACCGCTCGCCGACGTGGGAGCCGGAGCCGCTGCGCTTCGTCGGCGCGAACGCCGGGCTCGTGGCGATGGAGGGCGCCGACCTGGAGGAGCGCGTCACCGGCCGCCCCTCGCTCGTCGCCCGCGCCCTGGCCCCGCTCACCGGCCACTGACGCAGCCCGCGCGGCTACTCGTCCTCGAAGCGGAGGTGGCGGACGCTGCGGCCGTTGCGGCGCACCAGGCGCAGGGACTCCACGCCGATCCGGATGTGCCGCTCCACGAACTGCGCCGTCACCCCGCGGTCGCTCAGCTCGGTCTTGACGCCCTCGGGAATCATGGGCTGATCGGAGACGAGCAGCAGCGCGCCGCTCGGGATGCGGTTCGCGAAGCCCGCGGCGAACACCGTCGCCGACTCCATGTCGACCGCCATGCAGCGCGTGCGGCGCAGGAAGTCCTTGAACGCGTCGTCGTGCTCCCACACCCGGCGGTTGGTCGTGTAGACGGTGCCCGTCCAGTAGTCGTGGCCGAAGTCCCTGATGGTCGTCGACACGCCGCGCTGCAGCTGGAACGCCGGGAGTGCCGGGACCTCGGGAGGCAGGTAGTCGTTGGACGTGCCCTCGCCCCGGATGGCCGCGATCGGCAGCACGAGGTCGCCCAGCTGGTTCTTCCGCTTGACCCCGCCGCACTTGCCGAGGAACAGCGCCGCCTTCGGGCTCACCGCGCCGAGCAGGTCCATGACCGTCGCCGCGTTGGGGCTGCCCATCCCGAAGTCGATCATGGTGATGCCGTCCGCCGTCGCGTTCGGCATGGCTCGGTCGGCGCCGCGCACCTCGGCGCCGTACCAGTCGGCGAACCGGTTGACGTAGTCGCCGAAGTTGGTGAGCAGGATGTGCTCGCCGAACTCCTCGAGCGGCGTCCCGGTGTAGCGCGGCAGCCAGTCGCGGACGATCTCCTGCTTCTCCTTCACAGCCCTCTCCCCTACGACACCGTCGTCCCGAGCGCCGCGCCGATCGCGAACGTCGCCGCGAGCGCGAGCGCGCCGCCGATCACCACGCGCAGCATCGCACGTCCGCGCGAGCTGCCGCCGATCCACGCGGCGACGTACCCGGTGACGGCCAGCGCGACGAGCACGACGCCGAAGGTCAGCGGGATGCGCACGGCCGCCGGGGTCAGGATCACCAGCAGCGGCAGGATGCCGCCGATCGTGAACGCGACGGCCGAGGCGAGCGCCGCGTGCCACGGGCTCACCACGTCGTCGGGGTCGATGCCGAGCTCGGCGGAGAGGTGCGCGCGGAGCGCATCGTGCTCGGTCAGCTCGATCGCCACCTGCTTGGCGGTCGCCGGCGTCAGCCCGCGCGCCTCGTACAGCCCGGCCAGCTCGGCGAGCTCCTCCTCCGGCATCTCGGCGAGCTCGCGCCGCTCCTTGGCGATCAGGGCGTGCTCGCTGTCCCGCTGGCTGCTCACCGAGACGTACTCGCCGAGCGCCATCGAGATCGCGCCGCCGACGAGCGCGGCCAGACCGGCGGTCAGGATGGCGGGGATGGACTCCGTCGCGCCGGCGACACCGACGACGACGGCGGCGACGGACACGATGCCGTCGTTCGCCCCGAGCACTCCTGCGCGCAGCCAGTTCAGCCGCTGGGCGAGTCCCTCCCGGTGCGGTTCTCCGGGATGCCGTCCGTTCACTGCTTCTTCGGTCATGCGCTCAGCCTAGGAAGCCGCGCGGCGCGGGGCCAGCAAGCGCAGGCAAACCTCACTCGGAGGGCTGGGCCGCCGGCTCCGCCCGCAGCCGTCGCTGCACCCGCCACTCGCGCACCGTCAGCGCGACGACGAGGATGTCGAACAGCGTGAGCGCGACCAGTCCCCAGCTGGCGTGCCGGGACAGCTCCCAGCACTGCCAGAGGATGAACACCACCAGGAATCCGATCATCCATGGGTACGCCCAGAACCGCCTGCGCAGCACCGCCCAGACCAGCACGACCTTCACGACGCCGTGCAGGAGCAGGTAGATCGCGCCGAACAGCGTCGCCGATCCGGTCAGCTGGTGGCTGGCCCGCACCAGCGCGTTCGCGACCGGGTCGTCCGGGTCCTGCCCGAGCTCGTGCTGGGTGAGGAACCGGACGACCGCGCCGATCCGCTCTGGCGTCAGGAAGAGCAGCAGGATGCCGCCCACGAGCTCCAGCACGCCGTCGATGCCCTTCAGCACCACGCTCACGCGGAACGTGCGCTCGAGGAACCCGACCCTGGCCATCCCCCCATGCAAACCCTGCCGCGGCCGCACGACCAGTGACAGGAGCACCGCCATCGTGAGAGTAAACTCAGAAATCTTGCATCCGTCAGAAAGGCCGCGCTTGACCTCCGTGCTCTCCACCCTGCTCGACGACGTCCTCCGCCGCAACGCCGGCGAACCCGAGTTCCACCAGGCCGCGCGCGAGGTGTTCGGGTCGCTGGAGCCGGTGATCGCCGCCCATCCGCGCTACGCGGAGGCCGCCGTGCTCGAACGTCTGACCGAGCCGGAGCGGCAGCTGATCTTCCGCGTGCCGTGGACGGACGACAACGGACGCGTGCGCGTCAACCGCGGCTTCCGCGTCGAGTTCAACTCGGCGCTCGGACCGTACAAGGGCGGCCTGCGCTTCCACCCGAGCGTCACGCTCGGCACCGTCAAGTTCCTCGGCTTCGAGCAGATCTTCAAGAACGCGCTCACCGGCCTGCCGATCGGCGGAGGGAAGGGCGGAAGCGACTTCGACCCGAAGGGCAAGTCGGACGCCGAGGTGATGCGGTTCTGCCAGTCGTTCATGACCGAGCTGTACCGGCACCTGGGCGAGCACACCGACGTCCCCGCCGGCGACATCGGCGTCGGCGGCCGGGAGATCGGCTACCTGTTCGGCCAGTACAAGCGCATCACCAACCGCTACGAGTCGGGCGTGCTCACCGGGAAGGGCGTCGGCTGGGGCGGCTCGCTCGTGCGCACGGAGGCCACCGGCTACGGTGCGGTGTTCTTCGCGCAGCGGATGCTCGCCACCCGCGGCCGCGACCTCGACGGCAGCCGCGTGCTCGTCTCCGGTTCCGGCAACGTCGCCATCTACGCGATCGAGAAGGTGCACCAGTTCGGCGGCACCGTGGTCGCGTGCTCGGACTCCTCCGGCGTCGTCTACGACCCGGAGGGCATCGACCTGGAGCTGCTGCGGCAGATCAAGGAGGTCGAGCGCGGCCGCCTGAGCGCGTACGCCGAGCGCCGGCCGTCCGCCGACTACCGCGCGGGCGGCGACATCTGGGCCCTGGCGGCCGAGACCAGGATCGACGTCGCCCTCCCGTGCGCGACGCAGAACGAGCTGGATGCGACGGCGGCGCGCACCCTCGCGGCGGGCGGTGTCGGCGCGGTGGTCGAGGGCGCGAACATGCCGTGCACGCCGGAGGCGGTCGCGGTGCTCGCGCAGGCGGGCGTGCTGTTCGCGCCGGGCAAGGCGGCGAACGCGGGCGGCGTCGCGACCTCGGCGCTGGAGATGCAGCAGAACGCCTCGCGCGACGCGTGGACGTTCGAGTACGCCGAGCAGCGCCTCGCGGAGATCATGAACAGCATCCACGACAGCTGCGCGGCGACCGCCGAGGAGTACGGCGCCCCCGGCGACTACGTCCTGGGCGCGAACATCGCCGGCTTCGTGCGCGTCGCCGACGCAATGCTCGCCCTCGGCGTCATCTAACGCTCCCCCTTCACCCCGCTTCCGCGACGGTCCCCGTCCGGTACGTCGTGCCCCTGCTCGCGCAGGGGCGGACGTACCGGACGCGCACAGTCGCCGGCGCCGCTAGGCGCGGCCGAGTCGCTTGCGCAGGAACTCGATGCGGGCCTGCAGCTGCGTGACGCTGGCCTGGGCGACCGCCGGGCCACCGCACACGCGGCGCAGCTCGGCGTGGATGAGTCCGTGCGGCTCCCCCGAGTTCTTCGAGTAGAGCCCGACCAGGCTGTTCAGCAGTTGGCGCTGCTCCTTGAGCGTGCGGTGCAGTGGCGCGGGCGGGTGCCCTTCTGCCGCGGCCGGACGCGACGAGTGCCGCCGCGCCTGGCGCTGCTGCCGCTGCATGAGCAGCTCGTGCACCTGCTCCGGCTCCAGGATGCCCGGCAGGCCGATGAAGTCGTGCTCCTCGTCCGTGCCGGGGACGGCGAAGCTGCCGAACTCACGGCCGTCGTAGACCACCTTGTCGAAGTTCGCCTCCGATCCGAGCGCCTCGAACGCGAACTGCTCGGTCAGCGCCTCCGACGCCCGCTCCTCGCGGTTCGCGTCGGCGACCATCGCGTCCTCGGGGTTCCAGAGGTCGCCCTCCGCGCCCTCCTGCGCAGGCCGGTCGAGCGCGTGGTCGCGCTCCAGCTCCAGCGCGTTCGCGAGCGCCATCAGGTTCGGCACGTTCGGCAGGAACACCGACGCCGTCTCGCCCCGGCGCCTGGCCCGCACGAAGCGGCCGATCGCCTGCGCGAAGAACAGCGGGGTGGATGCACTGGTCGCATAGACGCCGACCGCGAGCCGTGGAACGTCGACGCCCTCGGACACCATGCGCACCGCGACCATCCAGCGCGAGTCGCCCTTGGCGAACTCCTCGATCCGGTCGCTCGCCTCCTTCTCGTCGGAGAGCACGACGGTGACCGGCTCCCCGCTGATCTGCTGCAGCAGGTCGGCGTAGGCGCGCGCCGCGTAGTGGTCCGTCGCGATCACCAGCCCGCCCGCGTCCGGGATGGAGTTGCGCACCTCGGTGAGCCGGCGGTCGGCCGCGCTCAGCACGGCCGGGATCCACTCGCCGCGCGGGTCGAGCGCGGTGCGCCACGCCTGCGAGGTGATGTCCTTGGTGTTGCCCTCGCCGAGCCGCGCCTCCATCTCGTCGCCGGTCTTGGTGCGCCAGCGCATGTGGCCGGCGTAGACCATGAAGATGACGGGGCGGACGACGCCGTCCTCCAGCGCGCGCCCGTAGCCGTAGTTGTAGTCCGTGACGGAGGTGCGGATGCCCTGGCGGTCCGGCAGGTAGGTGACGAACGGGATCGGCGCGGTGTCGGAGCGGAACGGCGTCCCGGTGAGCGAGAGCCGGCGGGTGGCCCGCTCGAACGCGTCCCGGATGCCGTCGCCCCAGCTGAGCGCGTCACCGCCGTGGTGCACCTCGTCCAGGATGACGAGGGTGCGGTACGACTCGGTGATGTCCTTGTGCAGGCTCGGCCGCATCGCCACCTGCGCGTAGGTGACGGCGACGCCCTTGTAGTGCCGGGCGTACCGTCCCTCGGCGTTCCGGAAGTCGGGGTCGAGGCTCAGACCCACCCTGGCCGCCGCTTCCGCCCACTGCCGCTTGAGGTGCTCGGTCGGCGCGACGACCGTCACGCGTTCGACGACGCGCCGCGACAGCAGCTCGGTCGCGAGCCGCAGCGCGAACGTCGTCTTGCCTGCGCCGGGCGTCGCGGCCGCGAGGAAGTCGCGCGGCTCGGTGGCGAAGTACGCGTCCAGCGCCTCCGCCTGCCAGGCCCGGAGCTTCCCGGCCGTTCCCCACGCGGCGCGCTCCGGGAAGGACGGCGACAGGTGCTCGGCGGCGAAGCTTCCGGCGTGCGCGCCGGGACCGTGCTCGGCGGTCTCGTCGGGTGCGGGCCGTTCTCCGGCCCCTGCGGGTTCCGGCATGGCTGTCCCGGGCGTTGCTGTCGTATCCACTTGCATCCAATTTACCGGGTGCCGCCGACAGCCGTTGCAGAATGGGAGGCATGGTCGAAGCTCAGCACCCGTGGTCCCGCTACGTCGCCATCGGCGACTCGTTCACGGAGGGCATCGGCGATCCCGAGCCGGCGAGCCCCGGCGGCCACCGCGGCTGGGCCGACCGCGTCGCCGAGGTGCTGAGCGCGCAGACCGACGACTTCGCGTACGCGAACCTGGCCGTGCGCGGCAAGCTGATCAAGCAGATCCTGGACGAGCAGGTGGAGCCCGCGCTCGCGCTGCGCCCCGACCTGATCACGATCTCCGCCGGCGGCAACGACGTCATCCGGCCGGGCACCGACCCCGACCAGATCGCGGCGCTGTTCGACGAGGCGGTCACGCGGCTGAGCGCGGACGGAGCGACGATCGTGGTGTTCACCGGCGTCGACGTCGGCTTCTCCCCCGTCTTCCGCGGCATCCGCGGCAAGGTCGCGATCTACAACGAGAACGTCCGCGCGATCGCCGCCAGGCACGACTGCATCGTGGCCGACCAGTGGGCGCTCACCGAGATCCAGGACCAGCGGATGTGGGCTCCCGACCGGCTGCACCTCGCGCCGCTCGGCCACCACACCGTGGCCAGGATGGTGCTCGCCGCCCTGAACGTGGAGAACGACCTGCAGCCGCTGAAGCCGGAGCCGCTGCCGCCCCGCACCTGGCGGCAGGCCCGCGCGGAGGACATCTCCTGGGCGCGCGAGTACCTGGTTCCCTGGGTGCTCCGCCGCATCCGGCACCAGTCCTCCGGCGATCACGTGCTGCCGAAGCGTCCGGACGCCGGCCCGTTCCTCATCGAGAGCCGCGACTGAGCCCGAGCTCCGGCGGTCGCCACCGGAGATTTGCGCCACATCGTGGCTCGGACACATCCAGAACCACGATGTGGCGCACATGTCGGGGCGTCAGGCCCCGACGTACGCGGCGAGGTGCTCGCCGGTGAGGGTGGAGCGGGCGGCGACGAGCTGGGCGGGCGTGCCCTCGAACACGACCCGGCCGCCGTCGTGACCGGCGCCGGGGCCGAGGTCGATGATCCAGTCGGCGTGCGCCATCACGGCCTGGTGGTGCTCGATGACGATGACCGACTTGCCGGAGTCGACGAGCCGGTCCAGCAGGCCGAGCAGCTGCTGCACGTCCGCGAGGTGGAGCCCGGTCGTGGGCTCGTCGAGCACGTAGACGCCGCCCTTCTCCGCCATGTGCGTCGCGAGCTTGAGCCGCTGCCGCTCGCCGCCGGAGAGCGTCGTCAGCGGCTGGCCGATGGTCAGGTAGCCGAGGCCGACGTCGGAGAGCCGCTCCAGGATGGCGTGCGCGGCCGGGAGGCGCGCCTCGCCGGCGGCGAAGAACTCCGCCGCCTCGTCGACGGGCAGCGCCAGGACCTCGCTGATGTCCTTGCCGCCCAGGTGGTAGCCGAGCACCGAGGCGTCGAAGCGCTTGCCCTCGCACACCTCGCACACGGTGGAGACGCCGGCCATCACGCCGAGGTCGGTGTAGATCACGCCCGCGCCGTTGCACGTCGGGCAGGCGCCCTCGGAGTTCGCGCTGAACAGGGCGGGCTTCACACCGTTCGCCTTCGCGAACGCCTTCCGGATCGGCTCCAGCATCCCGGTGTACGTCGCCGGGTTGCTGCGCCGTGAGCCCTTGATCGCGCCCTGATCGACCGAGACGACGCCGTCGCGGCCCGCCACGGAGCCGTGGATGAGCGAGCTCTTCCCGGAGCCGGCGACGCCGGTGACAACGCACAGCACGCCGAGCGGGACGTCGACATCCACATCCACCAGGTTGTGCTCGTTCGCGCCGCGCACCGGAAGTACGCCCGTCGCCGAGCGCACGGTCTCCTTGAGCCGCGCCCGGTCGTCCAGGTGCCGGCCGGTGAGCGTGCCGCTGGCGCGCAGCCCCGCAACGGTGCCCTGGTACATGACCTCGCCGCCCGCGGCTCCCGCGTGCGGGCCGAGGTCGACCACGTGGTCGGCGATCGCGATCGCCTCGGGCTTGTGCTCGACCACCAGCACGGTGTTGCCCTTGTCGCGCAACTGCAGCAGCAGCCGGTTCATGCGCTGGATGTCGTGCGGGTGCAGCCCGACCGTCGGCTCGTCGAACACGTAGGTGATGTCGGTCAGCGAGGAGCCGAGGTGCCGGATCATCTTGGTGCGCTGCGCCTCACCACCGGAGAGCGTCCCGGACGCGCGATCGAGCGAGAGGTAGCCGAGCCCGATCTCCACGAACGACTCCAGCGTGTCGCGCAGCGACGCCAGCAGCGGGGCGACCGACGGCTCGGCGAGGTCGCGGACCCAGTCGGCCAGGTCGCTGATCTGCAGGGCACAGACGTCGGCGATGTTCTGGCCGGCGATCTTCGAGGACCGGGCCTCGGCGCTCAGCCGGGTGCCGTCGCAGTCGGGACAGGTCGTGAACGTCACCGCCCGTTCCACGAACGCGCGGACATGCGGCTGCATGGCATCGACGTCCTTGGACAGCATCGACTTCTGGATCTTCGGGATCAGCCCTTCGTACGTCAGGTTGATGCCCTCGACCTTGATCTTGGTCGGTTCCTTGTAGAGCAGGTCGTTCAGCTGCTTCTTGGTGAACTTCTTGATCGGCTTGTCCGGGTCGAAGAGGCCGGAGCCCCGGAAAATACGGCCGAACCAGCCCTCCATGCTGTAGCCCGGGATCGTGATCGCGCC
>NZ_JBQCGZ010000143.1:0-19665 GCF_051955155.1 Leifsonia sp. | reverse complement strand
CCGGCGGCCGCGCACAGGAAACGCGGCGCGAACCCACCCGATGCGCGACGCTTTTCCTGTGCCCGGCGGCCGGGGAGCGGGTGCTCCTAGGAGAGCTTGCTCTGGATGGAGCTCATGACGGCCGTGTCGGCGAGCGTGGTGGTGTCGCCCACCTCGCGGCCCTCGGCGACATCCCGCAGCAGGCGGCGCATGATCTTGCCGGAGCGCGTCTTCGGCAGCTCGGTCACGATGTAGATGTCGCGCGGCCGCGCGATCGCACCGATCTGCTCGGAGACGTGCTTGCGCAGGATCTGGGCCGCATCCTCGGCTCCCGCCTCCTCGAGGTGGGACTGCTTGATGATCACGAACGCCACGACCGCCTGACCGGTGGTCTCGTCCGCTGCTCCCACGACGGCCGCCTCGGCGACCATCGGGTTCGCGACCAGCGCCGACTCGATCTCCGCGGTCGACAGGCGGTGCCCGGAGACGTTCATCACGTCGTCCACACGGCCCATCAGCCAGATCTCGCCGTCCTTGTCGTAGCGGGCGCCGTCCCCGGCGAAGTACTTGTCGCCGAACTTGGACCAGTACGTCTCCGTGAACCGCTCCGGGTCTCCCCAGATGCCGCGCAGCATGCTCGGCCACGGCTCGGTGACGACCAGCAGCCCGCCCTGGTCCTTGCCGACCGGGACGCCCGCCTCGTCGAGGATGTCGATCGAGATCCCGGGCAGTGGCACCTGCGCGCTCCCCGGCTTCAGTGTGGTGATTCCGGGGAGGGCGGACACCATGATCGCGCCGGTCTCCGTCTGCCACCAAGTGTCGACGATCGGCGTGCGGTTGCCGCCGATGACCTCCCGGTACCACATCCACGCCTCGGGGTTGATCGGTTCGCCGACCGAGCCGAGCACGCGCAGGCTCGACAGGTCGAACCGCTGCGGGTGCTGCCGGCCGAGCTTCATGAACGAGCGGATCGCGGTCGGCGCCGTGTAGAAGATCGAGACCTTGTACTTCTCGATGATCTCCCACCAGCGGCCGGGATGCGGCGTCTCCGGGGTGCCCTCGTAGAGCACCTGCGTCGCACCGTTGGCGAGCGGGCCGTAGACGACATAGGTGTGGCCGGTGATCCAGCCGACGTCCGCGCTGCACCAGTAGACGTCGCTCTCCGGGTGCAGGTCGAACACGTTCTTGTGCGTGTACGCCGCCTGGGTCAGGTAGCCGCCCGAGGTGTGCAGGATGCCCTTCGGCTTCCCCGTCGTGCCCGAGGTGTAGAGGATGAACAGCGGGTTCTCCGCCGGGAAGGCCTTCGCGACGTGGTCGGCGTCGACGAGGGCGATCTCGTCCTGCCACCACAGGTCGCGGCCTTCGGTCCAGGCCACCTCGTTCTCGCCGCGCTTGACGACGAGGACGTGCTCGACGGTGGTCTCGCCGCCCTGGAGAGCGGCGTCCACCGCGTCCTTGAGGGGGAAGACCCGTCCCTTGCGCCAGCCGCCGTCCGCGGTGATCACCAGCTTCGCCTCGGCGTCGTCGATGCGCGAGCGCAGGCTCTCCGCGCTGAACCCGCCGAAGACGACGGAGTGCACGGCGCCGATGCGCGCGACGGCGAGCATCGCGATGACCGCCTCCGGGATCATCGGCAGGTAGATGGCGACGCGGTCGCCGGTCTGGATGCCGAGGCTGGTCAGCAGGTTGGCCGCCTTCTTGACCTCGGCGGTCAGCTCGGCGTAGGTGAGGGTGCGGGTGTCTCCCGGCTCGCCCTCCCAGTGGATCGCGACGCGGTCGCCGTTGCCGGCGAGGACGTGGCGGTCGAGGCAGTTGTACGCGACGTTCAGCTCGCCGTCGTCGAACCACTTAGCGAACGGCGGGTTCGACCAGTCGAGGGTGCGCGTGAACGGGGTGTTCCAGTGCAGCAGCTCGCGAGCCTGGTCCGCCCAGAATCCGAGGCGGTCCTCCGCCGCGCGTTCGGCGAGCTCTGCGGTGGCCACCGCCCGGGCGGCGAACTCCTCGCTCGGCGCGAAGCGGCGGGCCTCGTGAAGCAGGTTGTCGATTGTGTTGCTCATAGGGAGTCTGTTCGCTCCTTTGCGATGCGAGTGGACGTGTCGTGGCGCGACAATGCCTGACTCTACAGCGTGACCGCGACCGCCTCCGAGCAGACTTGCGTTTGCATTGATTACGCGTAAACTAGTCCGCGGCCGAATGATAAATTCGTGCGTGCGGCGCAATCGATTCCCCCCAATCCTGCGCCGCAGTGGCCGCACCTGTTCCCCCCAATAGGTGCGGCCCCCCTTTTTTAACCCGGATGTCGCCCTCGTGACCGCTCTCAGTGGGGCGAGCGGAGCTCTGCGGGCGGTGTTCTGCACAGGCGCGACGGCGAGCCCGTTCTCCACCGATTCGCGTCTCGCCCGACGGCCCGCGAGGCGGTGTCCGTAGCGTCGGCGACATGGACATCCAGGAGCTGCATCCCGCCTGGCCGAGCGATCGAGCGGCGCGGGCGGGGCCGGAGCGCGGCCTCTGGGCGGTCTTCGGTCCGCTCGCGCCGTACCTGATGCGCACCGACATCACCGACCTGTTCCTCACCGGCGACGGCGAGCTGTGGTCCGACGGCGGGGCGGCGGGGCTGCGCCGCGAGGAGGGCTGGCACGCGGACGAAGCCACCGCGCGGAGCCTCGCCGTTCGCCTGATCGCCCACGGCGGCAGGCACATCGACGAGGCGACGCCGTTCGTCGACGTGCGGCTGCTCGATGGAATCCGCGTGCACGCGGTGCTGCCGCCGATATCGACGCGGGGCACCCTGTTGTCGATCCGCATCCCGGCGCGGGAGGTGCTGCTCCTCGACGACCTGGTCGCGGCCGGGTCGCTCGGCGCCGCCGACCGTGCCGTGATCGAGCGCGCCGTCTCTGCGCGCACCAACGTCCTCGTCACCGGCGCGGGCGGCGCGGGGAAGACGACCCTGCTCGCGGCGATGCTGGCGCACGCGCCGCCGGGAGAGCGGATCGTGGTCATCGAGGACGTGGCGGAGCTCCGCGTCCCGCACCCGCACGTGGTGGGGCTGCAGTCACGGCAGTCGAACCTGGAGGGCGCGGGCGGCGTCGACCTGCGCAGGCTCGTCCGGGAGGCGCTGCGGATGCGGCCGGACCGGCTCGTGCTCGGGGAGTGCCGGGGCGAGGAGATCCGCGACCTGCTCGCGGCGCTGAACACCGGCCACGACGGCGGCGCCGGGACGTTGCACGCCAACTCCATCGCGGACGTGCCGGCCCGGCTGGAGGCGCTCGGCGCCCTGGCGGGATTGACCGAGACGGCGCTCGCGCGCCAGGCGGTCAGTGCGATCGGTCTGGTGATCCACGTCGAGAGACACGACGGCGCGCGGAGGGTGGGCGGCTTCGGCCGGCTCACGCTCCGCCAGGACGGGCGGCTGGACGTGGTGCCCCGTGGCTGAGCGCAGGGCGGGCGGACGGTTGGAGGTGGTGCCCCGTGGCTGAGCGCAGGGCGCGCGGACGGGCGCGGCCGATCGACCCGGACGAGCTCGCGGCGGCCATCGAGGCCCTGGCCGTGCTCCTCGACGCCGGCGTCACGCCGTCGTCGGCGTGGGGTCACGTGGGGGAGGAGCTGACGCACCCGGTGCTGCGCCGGGCGGCGGCCGCGATCACGGCCGGCGCACCGCCGGGGGACACGGTCGTGGAGGCCGCGGCGCGGTCGGCCGACGACGGGGTGCGCGCCCTGGCGACGGTGTGGGTGGTGGCGGAGGAGGCGGGAGCCGCGCTGGCTCCCGCGCTCCGCGGAGCGGCGGCAGCGCTCCGCGACCGAGCCGAGACGGCGCGCGACATCGACGCCTCGATGTCCGGCCCGCGTGCGACGGCGCGGCTCACCGGGTGGATGCCCGTCGTGGGGCTGGTCATGGCCGTCGGGATGGGCGTGGACGTCGTCGGCACGCTGTTCGGCTCCGTCATCGGCGGCGGGCTGCTGATCGCCGGGGCAGCGCTCATGGTGGCGGGCCGGCTCTGGACGCGCCGCCTGGTCGCGGTCGCCGTCGCGCGCGGGGCGGGCGCGGTGGCGGGAACGGAGCACGAGCTCGTGGCGATCGCGCTCGCCGGAGGCGGGTCGGTCGCGGCGGCGCGTTCGCTCGTCGACCGGACGCGTCGGCGGACCCGGCTCGAGGCCACGGACCCGGCCTCGCTCGACCGCGTCCTCCGGATCTCGGAGAGGGCGGGGGCACCGGCGGGCGAGCTGCTCCTCGCGGCGGCGCGGCAGGAGCGCCGCGGGGCCCGTGCCGACGGCCGGGCCGCCGCCTCGGCCCTCGCCGTCCGGTTGCTGCTGCCGCTGGGGGTCTGCGTGCTCCCTGCGTTCCTGCTGCTGGGCGTCGCCCCCGTCGTGCTCTCGCTGCTCTCCTCCACCGTCGGGAGCCTGGGGTGACTGATCCACAGATCGAAGGACGACGCTCCACCGCGGTCGGCGCCACTGGAGGATCGAATCGGAGCCGGCGATGGCCGGCAGGAAGGAGAGGAAGCGATGGAGAGATGGTTGCAACGGTTCTGGCGCGAGGAGCGCGGGGCGACGACGGCGGAGTACGCCGTCACCACGATGGCGGCGGTGGGGTTCGCCGGCGTCCTGCTGATGCTGCTGCGGGGCGACGAGGTCCGCGGCCTCCTCGGCGACCTGGTGCGCCGGGCGCTCAGCGTCGATGGCTGAGCGGGGCCCGCCCGCCGGACGAGCGCGGGAGCGTGACGGCGGAGTTCGCCGCCGCGCTCCCCGCGGTGCTCCTCTGCCTGGCGCTGTGTCTGGCCGCCGTGCAGGCGGGAGCGCAACAGGCCCAGCTGACCGGGACTGCGGCGCAGGCCGCGCGGCTGCTGGCGCGCGGCGAGGACGGAGCGGGTGGCCAGGAAGGGGCTTCGGCCGACGTGGAGCGGGCGGACGGGATGGTGTGCGTGCGTCTGACGGCGCCGAGCGCGGTGACGGGCCTCGCGTCGCTCGGCATCCGGGTGTCGGCGAGTGCGTGCGCGCTGGACGAGGCGATCGACGGGGAGGCGGAGCGGTGACGGCGCACGGGTCGTGGCGGCGCGCCCTCGCCGGCCAGCGCGGCTCGGGCAGCGTCCTCGCAGTGGCGGTGATCGGGGCGACCGTGAGCCTGGCCGCAGGGATGCTCGCTGTCGGCGGGGCCGTCGCGGCGCAGCGGCGCGCGTCGGCCGCGGCGGACCTGTCCGCGCTCGCCGCTGCGGACGTGGCGGTCGGCCGCGTGGCGGGCGATCCCTGCCAGACGGCGGCGGACGTGTCCGCGGCCAACGGCGCAGCGGTGACGGGATGCTCCGCGGACGGCGTCGTGGTCACGGTCACGACGTCCGTCGACTACCTCGGTCTGCCGGCGACGGCGTCGGCGCGCGCCGGGCCGCGGGGAAGCCCGTGACCGCGGCGCGAGGGTCCCTTGCCGGGCACGACCTCAGTCGAAGACCGTCTCCACGTAGCGGTAGGCGACCGCGCTGGGGGAGCCGCTGCCGTCGCCGTCGCCGTACTCGATCTCGGCGCCGGAGGCTCGCACGTAGAGGTAGCGCTTGCCGGCCGTCGAGCCGGGGATCTCCAGCCGCGGCCGGAGGACCCCGTCGTCGAGGAAGGAGGTCGCGATGGTCTTGCCTTCGAGCGGTCCGTCGATGAGCTTGGCGGTGTACGTCGTCATTGATGTCGTTGCCATACCCTCATCATCCTCGCCACCTCCCCGGTGCAACAGGGGCCGGCGGCCGGGAACCGGCGGGTGCGCCGACGGCGAACGGGAACGGGCGATTAGGCACACAACCGGCTCGGGTGTGTATGGTTTGCCTGTCGGGCCACGAGGCCCACGCTCGCCGCCCCGTGCGCGGCGCTCGGGGGGAGCGCGCTACGAATCGCCGTCTCGCGGCGATCCAGCGACACAGTGCGTATATAAGAGGAGTCAGGTGTCCGCCACGAAGAAACTCGTCATCGTCGAGTCTCCGAACAAGGTGAAGTCCATCGCCCAGTACCTGGGCGACGGATACGAGGTCATGGCCTCGGTCGGGCACATCCGCGACCTCATCGAGCCGAAGAACCTGCCGCCGGAGCTCAAGAAGGGCTCGATCGGCAAGTTCTCGGTCGACGTCGACAACGAGTTCGAGCCGTACTATGTGGTCTCCGACCAGAAGCGGAAGACGGTCGCCGACCTCAAGCGCGCCCTCAAGAACGCCGACGAGCTCCTGCTCGCGACGGATGAGGACCGCGAGGGCGAGGCCATCGCGTGGCACCTGGTCGAGGTGCTGAAGCCGAAGGTGCCCGTCAAGCGGATGGTCTTCCACGAGATCACCCGCGAGGCCATCGAGAAGGCGCGCGACAACACCCGCGAGATCGACACCGCGCTCGTCGACGCCCAGGAGACGCGGCGCATCCTCGACCGTCTCTACGGGTACGAGGTGTCTCCCGTGCTCTGGCGCAAGGTCGGACCGGGACTCTCCGCCGGTCGCGTGCAGTCCGCCGCCACCCGGCTGGTCGTCGACCGCGAGCGCGAGCGGCTCGCGTTCGTCCCGGCGAGCTACTGGGGCCTGACGGCGCAGCTCGCCCCGGAGGACGCGGCGACGTTCGAGGCGCGGCTCGCCCGCCTCGACGGCGACAGGGTCGCGACCGGACGCGACTTCGACGACCACGGCCGGCTCACCTCCGCGGCGCGCACGCTGGACGAGGCCGCCGCGAACGCGCTCGCCGACGCCATGCGGCTGCCGAGCACCGTCGTGACCGTCTCCAAGGTCGACTCGAAGCCGTACTCGCGCCGCCCGGCCGCTCCCTTCACCACCTCCACGCTGCAGCAGGAGGCGGCGCGCAAGCTGCGCTTCTCCGCCCGGCAGACCATGAGCGTTGCGCAGACGCTGTACGAGAACGGCTACATCACCTATATGCGCACCGACTCCGCGTCGCTGTCGCAGCAGGCGACGAACGCGGCCCGCGCGCAGGCGGCCAAGCTGTACGGCCCGGAGACGGTGCCGGACAAGCCGCGCGTCTACGCGTCCAAGAGCAAGAACGCCCAGGAGGCGCACGAGGCGATCCGTCCCTCCGGCGAGGTCTTCCGCACGCCGTCCGAGCTGGAGAAGTCGCTCCGCGGCCCCGAGCTGCGGCTGTACGACCTGATCTGGAAGCGCACCGTCGCCTCGCAGATGGCGGACGCCAAGGGACAGACGGCCTCCGTCACCGTCGAGGCCGCCGTCGCAGAGGGTCCGCTCGACGGGACGGTCGCCGAGTTCACCGCGAGCGGCACCGTCATCACCTTCCGCGGCTTCCTCAACGCCTACGAGGAGGGCAAGGACGAGGAGCGCAACAGCTCCGACGCCGCCGAGGCGAAGCTCCCCCCGCTCACCCCCGGCCAGGCGCTCGGCGTCGCGGACGTCGCCGCCGACGGCCACGAGACGACGCCGCCGCCCCGCTACACGGAGGCCAGCCTCGTGAAGACCCTGGAGGAGCTCGGCATCGGGCGCCCCTCCACGTTCGCGAGCATCATCTCCACGATCATCGACCGCGGCTACGTCACGCAGCGCGGTCAGTCCCTCGTGCCCAGCTGGGTCGCCTTCTCCGTCGTCCGGCTGCTGGAGGACTACTTCGCGGACCTCGTGCAGTACGACTTCACCGCCGAGATGGAGGACGACCTCGACCGGATCGCCGACGGCGAGGCGGAGCGCGTCGACTGGCTGAACAGCTTCTATTTCGGCAGCGACAAGCACAAGGGCCTGCGCCGCGTCATCGACAACCTCGGCGAGATCGACGCGCGCAGCATCAACTCGATCGCTATCGACGACGGCGTGACCCTGCGCATCGGCAAGTACGGCCCCTACCTCGAGGTGCAGGAGGCCGGAGCCGCCGAGGACGCGCAGCCCCGCCGGGTCAACATCCCGCCGGACCTCGCGCCGGACGAGCTGACCCCCGCGAAGGCGCACGAGCTGATCGACGCACCCGTCCAGACCGACCGGGTGCTCGGCAGCAACCCCGAGAACGGCAAGCTCGTGCTGGCGAAGGACGGCCGCTTCGGGCCGTACGTCACAGAGGCCGACCCGGAGGAGGAGCCGAAGGCCGACCCGAAAACGGGCGAGGTCGTCGAGGCGAAGAAGCCGGCGAAGAAGGCCGCTGCGCCGAAGCCCCGCACCGCATCCCTCTTCAAGTCGATGGACCTCTCCACGATCGACCTCGCGACCGCCCTGCAGCTGCTCGACCTGCCGCGCGTCGTCGGCGCCGACCCGGAGAGCGGCGAGGAGATCCAGGCGCAGAACGGGCGCTACGGGCCGTACCTGAAGAAGGGGACGGACACCCGGTCGCTGACCAGCGAGGACGACATCTTCACGATCGACCTCGCCGGCGCGCTCGAGCTGTTCGCGCAGCCGAAGTACGGCAACCGCCGCGCCTCCAGTGCGCTGAAGGAGTTCGACGCCGACCCGGTGAGCGGCAAGCCGATCAAGGTCAAGGACGGCCGCTTCGGTCCGTATGTGACCGACGGCGAGACCAACGCGACCATCCCGCGCGGCGAGACGGTCGACGAGGTCGACTTCGATCGCGCCGTGCAGCTGCTGGCGGACAAGCGCGCGAAGGGCCCGGCCAAGAAGGGCGCGAAGCGCACGACGGCGGCCGCGGGCTCGAAGACGACGACCGCCAAGAAGCCCGCCGCCAAGAAGACCACCACCGCCGCGAAGAAGCCCGCCGCGAAGAAGCCCGCCGCCAAGAAGCCGGCGGCCGAGTGAGCGGCGGTCCACGGGCCGGCCTCTTCATCACCCTCGAGGGCGGCGACGGGGTCGGCAAGTCGACGCAGGCGGCGCTCCTCGAGGAGTGGCTGACGGCGGAGGGCAGAACCGTCGTCCGCACCCGCGAGCCCGGCGGCACCGCGGCCGGGGTGGAGATCCGCGAGATCGTCCTTCACCACCGCGGCGACATCGCCCCGCGCGCGGAGGCGCTGCTCTACGCGGCCGACCGAGCGCACCACGTCGCGACGCTGGTGCGGCCGGCGCTGGAGCGCGGCGAGGTCGTCCTGCAGGACCGCTACATCGACTCGTCCGTCGCCTATCAGGGCGCCGGCCGCGTCCTCGGCGGCGACGAGGTGCGCGAGCTGTCGCTGTGGGCGACGGAGGGGCTCCTTCCCGACCTGACCATCCTGCTCGACCTCGACGAGGAGTCCGCCCGCGCGCGGCTGGACACGTCCCGCACGCGCTACGACCGGCTGGAGGCGGAGCGCTCCGAGTTCCACGCGCGGGTGCGCGCCGCGTACCTCGAGCTCGCCGCCGCCGAACCGGACCGGTTCGTCGTCGTCGACGCCTCCCGGCCGGTCGACCAGATCGCCGCCGAGATCGCCGCCGAGATCCGCCGGCGCCTCGCCGGCCGCGTCTGACGGGGCGGTCGAGGTGACGGCGGCGCCGGTGTCCGACGCGCCCGCTAGCCTGGAACGCATGGCGGTGTGGGACGAGCTGACGGGTCAGGACGACGCGATCGCGGTCGTGCGCGCCGCGGCCGCCGGAGCGACGGCACCCGGCACGACCGCCGCCGAGGGCGCGCGCGGCATGACGCATTCGTGGCTGATCACCGGGCCTCCCGGGTCCGGCCGCTCCAACCTCGCCTACGCGTTCGCGACCGCGCTGCTGAGCCCCGGCGACCCCGACGGCGACCTCGCGACGCAGCGGCAGGTGGAGGCGCGCACCCATCCCGATCTCGCCGTGCTCAGCACCGAGCGGGTCATCATCTCGATCGACGAGGTGCGCACGCTCGTCGCCTCCTCGCAGTTCGCACCGTCGGTGTCCCGGTACCGGGTCATGATCATCGAGGACGCGGACCGGATGACCGAGCGCACGTCCAACGTGCTGCTGAAGGCGCTGGAGGAGCCGCCGGAGCGCACGGTCTGGATCATGTGCGCGCCGAGCGACGCCGACCTGCTGCCCACCATCCGCTCCCGTGTGCGCACCGTGCGGCTCAAGGTGCCAGGCGTCGCCGACGTCGCCGAGCTCATCCAGCGGCGGGACGGCGTCGACGCGGAGACCGCGGAGCGGGCCGCTCGGCACGCGCAGAGCCACATCGGCATGGCGCACCGGCTCGCCACCAACGCGGAGGCCCGCCGGCGGCGAGAGCAGACCCTGGAGCTCGCGCTCGGCATCCGCTCGGTCTCCGACGCCGTGCTCGCCGCCGCGACGCTCATCGAGGTCGCGGGCGCCGACGCCAAGGCGATCACCGAGGAACGGGACGCGGAGGAGCGCGAGCACGCGCTGCGCTCGCTCGGCGTAGAACCGGGCGGCGCCATCCCGCCCGCGCTCCGCAGCCAGTTGCGCCAGCTCGAGGAGGACCAGAAGCGCCGGGCCACCCGCAGCCTGCGCGATGGGATCGACCGCATCCTGACCGACCTGCTGTCGCTGTACCGGGACGTGATGATGCTGCAGCTGGGCAGCAGCAGTGAGCTCGTCAACACCGAGCTGCTGCCGAGGCTGGAGGCTCTCAGCGCGCACTCGACTCCTGCCGATACGCTCGCGGCGATGGATGCGGTGCAGACCGCACGGCAGCGGATCGACGGCAACGTCGCCCCCGCGCTCGCCCTCGAGGCCATGCTCATCACCGTTCTTCGCGGCGCCGCCGTGCGAAAGGGGACCGACCTGTGACCAGCCGACCGCGCCGCGCCGTGCGCACCGCCGCCGTGGCGATCGCGGCCGTGATCGCCCTGACGCTCACCGGGTGCGTCACGTGGTTCCTGCCGCCGAAGACCTCCAACACGTCCACCCCTGTCGCGGAGAACGTCGCCGCCGACCTCAAGCCGTTCTACGAGCAGCGGCTCACCTGGTCGAGCTGCGCGAGCGGCAAGCAGTGCGCGACCGCGAAGGCCCCGCTCGACTGGAAGAACCCGGGCGCGGGCGAGATCGAGCTCGCGCTGATCCGGCAGACCGCCAAGGGGACCAAGCAGGGCTCGCTGCTGGTCAACCCCGGCGGCCCCGGCGGCTCCGGCTACGACTTCGTGAAGGACTCGGTCGACTACGCCACCGACGACACGCTCCAGTCGCACTTCGACGTGGTCGGCTTCGACCCGCGCGGTGTCGGTCACTCCACCGCGGTGAAGTGCTACGACGCGGCCCAGATGGACGACTACCTCTACGGCATCACCCCCGGCGTGCGCGGGTCCGACCAGTGGATCGCCGAGAATACGACGGTCGCGAAGGACTTCGGCAGCGCCTGCTCGGCGAAGACGGGCGCTCTGCTGGAGCACGTCGACACCGTCAGCGCCGCGCGCGACCTCGACCTGCTGCGCGCCGTGCTCGGCGACACGAAGCTGAACTACCTCGGCTACTCCTACGGCACGTACCTCGGGGCGGTCTACGCCGATCTCTACCCCGGCAAGACCGGCCGGCTCGTGCTCGACGGAGCCCTCGACCCCGCGGCGAGCAACTTCGAGGTGACCAAGGTGCAGGCGGAGGGCTTCGAGAGCGCGCTGCGGGCCTACCTCAAGGACTGCCTGACCCAGAAGGACTGCCCGTTCACGGGGACGGTCGACGACGGGATGAAGACCATCTCGCAGCTGCTCGCCTCGGTCGAGCAGAGCCCCATCCGCAACAGCGACGGTCGCGAGCTCGGGGCGAACACGCTCGTCACCGCGATCATCTACCCGCTCTACGACGCCACAGCGTGGTCGTACCTGAGCAGCATGTTCGCGCAGGTGATGAAGGGCGACGCCGAGGCCGCGTTCACCCTCGCCGACGGCTACAACAGCCGGAACAGCGACGGCACGTACAGCGACAACTCCACCGAGGCGTTCATGGCGATCAACTGCCTGGACTACACCTACGACGCCGACCCCACGACCATGCGCGCGCAGGCCAAGGAGCTCGCCGCCGCCGCTCCGATCATCGGCCCGTACATGTCCTACGGCGACATCGGCTGCGCGAACTGGCCGTACACCTCGACCGTGGAGCGCGGCCCCATCGCCGCGAAGGGCTCCGCCCCGATCCTGGTGGTAGGCACCACGAACGACCCGGCCACGCCGTACGTGTGGGCGAAGAACCTGTCCTCCGAACTGGAGAACGGACACCTGCTCACCTACAAGGGCGAGGGCCACACCGCGTACAACAAGTCCAACTCGTGCGTGAACGACACCGTGGACGCCTTCCTCGTGGACGGGAAGCTCCCCGCCGACGGCAAGACCTGCTGACCCGCCGGGGTGAGTGGTGCAATTTTGCAGCGGATGAAATAATCGAGTCGTGACTTCCCCCGCTCCCGAGGGTGTCGCGGAGCTCGGCCTCCGCGAACGCAAGCGCCTCGCGACCCGGCGCGCCATCCAGCTGGCCGCGCTCGAGCTGGCGAGCGAGCGCGGCTTCGACAAGGTGACGGTGGACGAGATCAGCCACGCGGCCAACGTCTCGCCGCGCACGTTCTTCAACTACTTCCCGTCCAAGGAGTCGGCGATCATCGGCGAGCTCCCCGAGCTCCCGGACGAGGAGAGCATCGAGCGGTTCGTGGACGCGGGACCGGAGGAGCCGATCCTGGACGGGATGAGCACCCTGCTCATCGCGGCGATCGACACCGGCGACCTCGGCGACCCGCTGCTGCCGGGGGAGAAGGCCGCGAGCGCGCAGGAGCTGCACGTGCTCCGACGCGCGCTGCTCAAGGACAACCCCGAGCTGTTCGCGCAGCGCATGGCGAGCATGCACACCTTCGAGGATGCGCTCAGCGCCGTCGTCCAGCGCCGCCTCGCGCACGACGACCCCGAGCTCGCGGCCGACGACCCCGAGGCCCTGCACCAGCGCGCCAGGCTCGTCACCTACGTCGCGTTCGCCGGGATGCGGCACGCGTGGTCGTGCTGGGCGGATCACGGAGGGGTCGAGCCGCTGAGCGACCGGCTGCGCAGCTCGTTCGAGCAGCTGCAGGCGCTCGGCGCGCACGTCCACTGAGGGCTCCCCCGCGGTGGTCGAGAGCACCCGCGCGGATCGGGTAAGCTATCTGATTGTGTCCGGGCGTCAGCCGCGGTCACGCCGCCCTAGCTCAGTCGGCAGAGCATCTCACTCGTAATGAGAAGGTCAAGGGTTCGATTCCCTTGGGCGGCTCCGGAGAACACGAAAGGCCCGCGCACTGCGCGGGCCTTTCGCCTTCCCGGGGAGGGCGACCGTGCGTCCGAGCCTGGCGGGCTAGCCCGTGGCGCTATCCAGGTAGGCCGGGTACCATGCTCGGATGCACGAATCGGACTCGACCGACGACACGCATGTCTCGAATCCCCCCGCCTCGCCCTCGTCCTCGTCCCGCACGGGACGCCGGGCCGCCGAGGCGAACCAGGGGAGCGGAGGGATCCGCTCCGCGGCCTCCGGCGCCGTCTCGGGAGTGCTGACCGCGATCCGGCGGCACCCGAAGGCGTGGATCGCCGCGGGAGCCGCGGCGGCGTTCGTGATCCTCGGCACCGGGAGCGTCGCGCTCGGCGCGACCGTCGGCGCGCCCTCCGCCGTCGCGGCGCCGGCGCCCAGCCACAGTGCGACGGCGTCCGCCACGGCGACGCCCACCCCGACGCCGACGAAGGCCGCGGCCCCGGCCCGACCGGTGCCGGCCGCGCAGCCGGCGGCCAGCCGTATCCACACCTGCTCGGTCGCGTCGCTCGCGCAGGACGGCCGCCTCGGCAACCTGGAGGCGCAGGTGGTGGACGCCAAGACCGGGCAGGCGCTCTTCGACCGCAACGGCACCAAGGCGGGCCCCACCGCGTCCGTGCTGAAGACCCTCACCTCGGCCGCGGCTCTCGCGACGCTCGGCCCCGACTACCGCGTCTCCACGACCGTCGTCGCGGGCAGCGCGCCCGGCCAGGTCGTGATCGTCGGCGGCGGCGACGTCACCCTCTCCCGGCTCCCGGGCGGCCAGGGCGCGTTCTACACCGGCGCCCCGTCCATCCAGGACCTCGCGACGCAGACCAAGCAGGCGCTCGGCGGTCAGCCGGTCACCTCGATCGTGGTCGACACCTCGCTGTTCGGCGGCCCGGTCTGGCAGCCCAGCTGGGACGAGCACGAGGAGCGCGTCGTCGAGGGCTCGACGCCGTACATGACCGCGCTCATGGTGGACGGCGACCGCGACGACCCCGGCGCCGTCGAGTCCCCGCGCAGCACCGACCCGGTCGGCCGCGCCGTGCAGTACTTCCAGCAGTACCTCGGCACGAACGTGCCGGTCAGCTCCGGGGCGGCACCGGCCGGCGCCCGGCAGCTCGCCGCGGTGCAGTCGCAGCCGGTGACGACGCTCATCGAGCAGGCGATGAAGTACTCCGACAACACGATCATGGAGGAGCTGGCCAGGCTCGTCGCGATCAAGACCGGCGCAGGCAACACCTTCGACGCCGAGAACGCGGGAGTGCTCGCCGGGCTGAAGGCCTACGGCATCGACACGACGGGCATCCACATCGCCGACGGCTCGGGCCTCAGCGCGGACAACGCGGTCCCGCCGTCCTACCTCACCCAGCTCTTCATCAAGGTCCTGAACCGGCAGAACGGCCTGGGCGTCGTCTACGACGGCCTGCCCGTCTCCGGCCAGTCCGGCACGCTCGGCCCCGGCTACAACCGGTTCACCGGGGACAACGCGGTCGCGCGCGGCGCCGTGCACGCCAAGACCGGCTGGATCGACAACGGCTACACGCTCGCCGGCATCGTGGATGCGGCGGACGGCACCCAGCTCACCTTCGCCGTGTTCGCGCTCGGCCCGGTGAGCGACAATGCCAAGCAGGCGATCGACTCGCTCGTCACCGGCTTCTACAAGTGCGGCGGCAACCTCTCCAACAGCTAGCGCAGGAGGCGCGATGGGCAAGGCGCTCTTCATCATCGACGTGCAGAACGACTTCACCGAGGGTGGGGCGCTCGGGGTGGACGGGGGAGCGGCGGTCGCCGCCGGCATCAGCCGGTACCTCGCCGCGCACGCCGCGGACTACACGATCGTGCTCGCCAGCAGGGACTGGCACGACGGCGGGAACGACAACGGTGGCCACTTCGCGACCGACGCGGAACCGGACTACGTCGAGACCTGGCCTGCGCACTGCGTCGCGGGGACCCGCGGGGCCGAGTACCACCCGGACCTGGACACCTCCGCGGTCAGCTACCACGTGCGCAAGGGCCAGGGCGTTCCCGCGTACTCGATCTTCGAGGGCAGGACCGACGCCGGGTCGAGCGTGCACAACCTGCTGGACGAGCACGGCATCGACACGGTGGACGTCGCCGGCATCGCGACCGACTACTGCGTGCGCGCGTCCGCGCTGGACGCGCTCGCCCACGGCCAGCGCGTGCGGGTCCTCACCGGGCTGGTGGCGGGCGTCGCCGCCGAGTCCTCGTCCGCGGCGCTCGCGGAGCTGGCGCACGCGGGGGCGGAGCTCGTCGAGGACGTCTGATCACGCCCCGCTGGCGGGGCACCCGGATGGACGCTAAGCTGATTACTAACTTGGCTAGCTAATTCTGGAGGCGAAATGTCGGGGAAGCCCGCGCGCTGGCTGCGCATCGTGGTGCCGGTGGTGCTCATCCTGGTGTGGCTCGTGCTCGCCGGCTTCGGTGGCCCCACCTTCGGCAAGCTCTCCGGCGTTTCCAGCAACGACCAGGCCGCCTTCCTGCCCGCGAGCGCCGAGTCGACGAAGGTGCAGGACTGGCAGAAGCGCTTCACCGACTCCACCGCGATCCCGGCCATCGTCGTCGTGCAGGCGGACGAGAAGATCCCGGCGGCCGACCTCGCCCAGTACGCGCAGCTCGGCAGCCGGCTCGGCGAGGTGGACGGCGTGCAGCCGCCGGAGTCCGGGCAGAGCTCGAGCGTCGCCGGGCCCATCCCGTCCGATGACGGGCGCGCCGTCGAGTTCATCGTCCCGATCGCCGACTCCGACGAGGTCAAGACGGTCGTCGCCGACCTCCGCGGCGTGCTGAAGGACGAGCTGCCCTCCGGGACGCAGGGCTGGGTCACCGGTCCCGCCGGCCTCACCGCCGACCTGGTGAACGCCTTCGGCGGCATCGACGGCATCCTGCTGCTCGTGGCCGTCGCCGCGGTGTTCGTCATCCTGCTGCTGGTCTACCGCGCGCTGCTGCTGCCGTTCCTGGTGCTGCTCACCTCGGTCTTCGCGCTGTGCGCCGCCATCCTCGTCGTCTACCTGTTCGCGCTGTGGGGCTGGATCAAGCTGAGCGGCCAGAGCCAGGGCATCCTGTCGATCCTGGTGATCGGCGCAGCCACCGACTACTCGCTGCTACTGGTCGCGCGCTATCGCGAGGCGCTGGAGCAGAACGAGTCGCGCTGGACGGCCATCCTGCGCGCCTGGAAGGCGGCCTTCGAGCCGATCCTCGCCTCCGGTGTCACGGTCATCCTCGCGCTGCTGTGCCTGCTGTTCTCCGACCTGAACTCCAACAAGAGCCTCGGCCCGATCGCCGCCATCGGCATCGTCTTCTCGCTGCTCTCCGCGCTCACCCTGCTGCCGACCCTGCTCGCGGTGTTCGGCCGCGCCGCGTTCTGGCCGTTCCGGCCGACGTACGCGGAGCACGCGCACGAGCACCGGCACGCCGACGCGGAGCAGGTGCCGGGCCTGGCCGGTATCCGCGGGATCTGGCGCCGGGTCGGGACGCTCATCGCGCGCCGGCCGCGGATCACCTGGATCGTCTCCTGCCTCGTCCTCGCGGCGTGCGCGCTCGGCCTCACCCAGCTGAAGGCGAACGGCGTCGAGCAGACCGACCTGGTGCTCTCGCAGTCGGACGCCGCGGACGGCCAGAAGATCCTCGCGAAGCACTTCGACGCCGGCTCCGGCTCCCCGGTGCTGATCGTCGCGCGGGAGTCCGACGCGGACGCGGTGCTCGCGGCGGTGGAGAAGACCGACGGCATCGCCTCCGCGACCGTCTACGCGGGCAACGTGCGGCCGCAGAGTGCGCAGGACGGCGCGTCGCAGGGCGGCCGGCCGGGCGCGGCCCCTGCCCCCGCGCCGGAGCCGATCGTGAAGGACGGCAGGGTGCTCATCCAGGCGACCCTGGACTCCGAGCCGGACTCCGCCCAGGCCGAGCAGGTGGTGCGCGACCTTCGCGAGACGCTGCCGTCGACCGACTCCGACGTGCTCGTCGGCGGCGTGACGGCGATCGCCCTGGACACGAACGTCACGGCGCAGAGCGACCTGGCGAAGATCATCCCGATCGTGCTCGGCGTCATCCTGATCATCCTGATGCTGCTGCTGCGCTCGATCCTCGCGCCGGTCCTCCTGATCGGGAGCGTCGTGCTCTCCTACGCCGCCGCGCTCGGGGTGTCCGCGCTGGTGTTCAACCACCTGTTCGGCTTCCCCGGCGCCGACGCCGCGGTTCCGCTGTTCGGCTTCGTGTTCCTGGTGGCGCTCGGCGTCGACTACAACATCTTCCTGATGACGCGCGTGCGCGAGGAGTCGCTGCGGATCGGGACGCGGCCCGGCATCCTGCGTGGCCTCGGGCTCACCGGCAGCGTGATCACCTCCGCCGGCATCGTGCTGGCGGCGACGTTCGCGGCGCTCGCGGTCATCCCGATCCTGTTCCTGGTGCAGATCGCGTTTATCGTCGCCTTCGGCGTCCTGCTCGATACGGTGCTGGTGCGCTCGCTCCTGGTCCCTGCGCTCTCCTACGACATCGGGAAGGCGATCTGGTGGCCGTCGCGGCTGTGGCGAGAGGACAAAGTGCGCACGAAGCCGGTCGAATCCGCCCGCTGACTGGACAACCTGCATAGCCGAGGCCTCCCGCGTTGCTCGGATGTCGCGCGGTCCGCGAGAGTTTCAGGCATGACCTCCACGATCCTCGAGAAGGTCTCCGCGCACGCCGCAGAAGCCGCGTTGCTGCGACGGCTCTACCGGACCATGGCCGCCGTCCGCCGGCTGGACAGGGAGGCGGTGGCCCTGCGCGGCCGCGGAGTCCTGCCCCGCTACTCCAGCGTGCTCGGGCGGGAGGCCGTCCAGGCCGGCGCGGTGTCGGCGCTCGACGCGGCGCGGGACGAGGCGTTCCCCGCTGACGACGAGCTGGGCATCGCGATCGCCTGGGGCCGGGATCCGGCCGACGCACTCGCATCCCGGCGGTCCCGGACCGGAGCCGGCGGACTCGGCGGCCCCGTCGCCCACGCCGTCGGCTGGGCGCTGGGGGCCAAGCTGGACCGCACCGGCGGCTGCGCGCTCGTCGGTCTCGGGCCGGGCGCCGGATCGAGCGCGGAGGTGCGCGAGGCGATCCGCACCGCCCGGGCCGCCGCACTCCCGGTCGTCTTCCTCTCCACCTCGGGCAGGGGCGAGAGTGCGGTGATGCCCGTCCTGCTGGTCGACGGCGCCGACGCGGCCGCCGTGCACGCGGCCACCGCGGACGCGCTCGCCCAGGTGCGCGCCGGCATCGGTCCGCTGCTCATCGACGCCGTGCTGCCGGGACGCGAGGCGTGGCCGGCCAGGGACCCGCTGCTGCTCTGCGAGCGCCGGCTGCGCGAGACCGGGACGGTGGGCGACGCGTTCTTCGCCCAGGTCGCCGACACCTCCGACGCGCTCGCGGAGCAGGTGCGCGGCCGGCTCGCCGCCGCGTGAGTCGGCGCGCCCGCCCGTCGCATCGGAGATGATGGGCCCATGCGCATCCACGTCGACCGCCATCCAGGGCAGGACCCGGTGCTCCTCGTCCACGGCTTCGCCACCACCGGCGCCCTGACCTGGGAGGCGACGGGCTGGGTCGCCGCGCTCGCGGAGGCCGGCCGCGGCGCCGTCGTGCCGGACCTGCGCGGACACGGCGCGTCGGAGAAGCCGCACGAGGCGTCCGCGTACTCGCCCGACCTGCTGGCGCAGGATCTCGTCGCCGTGCTCGACGAGCAGGGGCTCGGCAGCGTCGACGTCATCGGCTACTCGATGGGCAGCTGGGTCGCGCTCGCCCTGACCACGCTCGCCCCGCAGCGCGTGCGCCGGCTGGTTGTCGGCGGTGTCGGGACGGTCGAGCAGTTCGGGCGCTGGGGCGTCGCGGAGGTGCAGCGCGCCATCCTGGACGGCGTGGACGCCCTGCCGCCCGAGTCGCCGCTCGCGCCGCTGCTCGCGTCGCTGCGCCAGGCGCCCGGCGTCGACAGGGAGGCGCTCGCCGCGTGCGCGGCCGGGATGGCGGCTCACCCGCTTCCGCTCGCCTCCACGGCCCCGACTCTGCTGGTCGTCGGGGACGCGGATCCCGTCGCCGAGGGCGTGGACGACGCGGCCGCTCTGCTCGGGGCCGAGCTCGTCGTGCTCCCGCGCCGGAACCACATCACCACGCTGTCCGCACGCGGCTTCAAGCAGGCTGCGCTCCCGTTCCTGGGAGCTTCGGTCAGCGCGTAGGCGGCCAGGGGGAGTGGTCGTACGATGTGCGAGGACCGACTGTGATCGCCCTGGAGACCGCGACCGGCCACCGCTCGGTGCCGGTGGTGCGCTCCGCGGTGGAGGACGAGAGGAACGACTGATGACGATGGATGAGAAGACCCTGCTCGAGCGCGTCCCCGACCGGCTGTTCATCGGCGGCGAATGGGTGACCGGGTCGGCGGGGACGCTCATCGTCTACGACCCCGCCACCGGGGACGCCATCCGGGAGATCGCGGATGCGTCGCCGGAGGATGGTGTGCGTGCTCTGGATGCGGCGGTGGCGGTGCAGGAGGAGTGGGCGGCGACGGCGCCGCGGGTGCGGGGGGAGATTCTGCGGAGGGCGTTCGATCTGCTGCAGGAGCGGCGGGACGAGTTCGCGTTGCTGATGACGTTGGAGATGGGCAAGCCGCTGGCGGAGG
>NZ_JBQCGZ010000142.1:0-23024 GCF_051955155.1 Leifsonia sp. | reverse complement strand
GATGCGCACGAATTCCGAGTGCACGGCACCGAGACCATCGAGCAGGAACTGCGGCTTCAATGAAACCACCGTCTCCTGGCCAGTGAGGAGAGCGTCGATGCTCTCGGATGCTTGCGCCTGCTCCGAGCCGATCGCTTCGAGAGTCAGTCCGTCGGCGGTGAAGGTGTAGCGGAGCGCGGCCTCGCGCTCGAGGACGAGGGAGACGCGGCGCGTCGCCGCGATGAGCTCTGCGGTGTTCATCACCGCGTAGTTGTCGACCTGCTCGGGGAACAGCCGGCGCACCGGCGGGAAGTTGCCCTTGATCAGGAGCGACGTCACGGTCTTCTTGTCCGCGGTGAAGGCGATCAGCTCGCGGTCGTCGCGGTTCGTGATGGAGATGGAGACGTTGCCGGAGTGCCCGAACGTCTTGCCGATCTCGGTGAGGGTGCGGGCGGGGACCAGCGCGGTCTGCGCCTCGCCGCTCGTGCTGCCGTTGTCCCAGTCGATCTCGCGCACGGCGACGCGGTAGCGATCGGTCGCGACGAGGCCGAGGCGGTTGTCGCCGACCTCGAGCTGGACGCCGGTGATCACGGGAGTCACGTCGTCGCGGGAGGCGGCGACGCCGACCTGCGCGACAGCCTCGGCGAATTCCTCCGCGGGCACGAGTCCGGCGTCGCCGCCGACCTGCGGGATGCTCGGGTATTCCTCCACCGGCATGGAAAGCAGCGTGAAGTTGGCCGACCCCGCGCGGACGACGATCTTCGAGTCCTCCGTGGAGAACTGCACGGGAGCGTTCGGCAGCTTGGCCGCGATCTCCGCCAGGAGACGGCCGGAGACCAGCACGCGACCGGGCTCCTCCACCTCGGCGGCGATCTCCGTCTGCGCGGAGACCTCGTAGTCGAAGGAGGAGAGCTGAAGCCCGCTGTCGGTGGTCTCGATCAGCACGCCGCTCAGGATGGGGAGGGTTGTCCGCTGCGGAAGAAGCTTCACGGCGAAGGAGACGGCCTCACTGAAGACATCCCGGTTGGCTTGGAACTTCACGAAGTCTCCCCTGGTCGGCGCTCGGTTACGGATCGCAACAAATCCTAGCGCTTGGCCTGTGACGCAGAAGTTGTGATTCGAGCGAGCGCTTGAGGTTGTCGGCCGGCCTTAACTCAGAAGAGTTAATGATTAATGGGCTTAACCGCTGTGGAAAATGTGGATAACTCTGGGGAGACCAGGCGAACAGCGGGAATCACAGGGTCGTGACTTGTTGATGAGCTGAGGAATCCGCCTGTTCACAGACGTGGACGGGAGCGAGGTCGTCGAGGCGGTTTTCACAAGACGGGATGCTCCGTCCCCATTAATCGGGCGACTTTCCGGAACTTCTCCACAAGTTATCCCCAGGTGTTAATAACGAGCTCTCCCCACTCTGGGGATGAATCTGTGGATAACTCGACGGGACGGCCCGGGCGTGGCGGCCGTCGCGGAGGCTACTTGCCGTAGCGGTGGTTCTGCTTGATCCGGCTGGTGAGCTCTGTCACCTGGTTGTAGATCGAGCGCCGCTCCTTCATGAGCTCGCTGATCTTCTTGTTGGCATACATGACCGTGGTGTGATCGCGGCCGCCGAACAGCTGCCCGATCTTCGGCAGGGACAGATTCGTCAGCTCACGGCACAGGTACATGGCGATCTGCCGCGCGGTGGCGACGGCCTGCGAGCGGCTGGACCCGTACAGGTCGTCGACGCTGAGCTTGAAGTATTCGGCGGTGTTGGTGATGATGTCGGCCGGCGCGATCACGTTGTCGTCGTCGAGCGTGATCAGATCCTTGAGCACGGTCTGCACCAGCGGCATGTCGACCGGCGTGCGGTTCAGGCTCGCGAACGCCGTGACACGGATGAGCGTGCCCTCGAGCTCGCGGATGTTGCTGGAGACCTTCGTCGCCATGAACTCGAGGATGTCGTCCGGCACCTGGATCTTCTCGCTCTGCGCCTTCTTGCGCAGGATCGCGATGCGGGTCTCGAGGTCGGGCACCTGGACGTCGGTGATCAGGCCCCACTCGAACCGCGAGCGCATCCGGTCCTCGAAACCGGTGAGCATCTTCGGCGGCAGGTCGCTGGTGATCACGACCTGCTTGTTGTGGTCGTGCAGCGTGTTGAAGGTGTGGAAGAACGCCTCCTGCGTCTCCACCGCACGCTGCAGGAACTGGATGTCGTCGATCAGCAGGATGTCGATGTTGCGGTAGCGGGCCTGGAACGACGAGCCGCGGTTGTTCGCGATCGAGTTGATGAAGTCGTTGGTGAACTCCTCCGAGCTCACGTAGCGGACCCGGATCCCCGGGTACAGGCTCATGGCGTAGTGGCCGATCGCGTGCAGGAGGTGGGTCTTGCCGAGCCCGGAGTCGCCGTAGATGAAGAGCGGGTTGTACGCCTTGGCCGGCGCCTCGGCGACCGCGACCGCCGCCGCGTGCGCGAAGCGGTTGGACTGCCCGATGACGAAGTTGTCGAAGCTGTACTTGGAGTTCAGACGCGTGTCGCCGTTGCGCGGCGGCGCCGTGATCTCGGTGGGAGGCGCGACCATCGGCGCCGCGGAGTCGAGGTAGGGGGCGGGCTCCGGCTCGGCAGGGGCCGACATCGTCTCCTGCTGGATCTCCGGGTTCACCACGATCGCGAAGGTGTTGACCTCGAGCGTGTCGTCGAGCGCGCCGATCGCGTTCAGGAGCGGGACGCGCGACCGCTGCTCGATCATCCCGCGCGTGAACTCGTTGGGGACCTCGAGGTAGAAGGTGCCGGCCATGATGCCCTTGGGCTCGACCAGGCTGAGGAAGCCGTACAGCTGAGGGGTGATGCGGTCGTCCGTCTCGAGCTTTCCGAGCACGTTCTGCCATGCCGCGGAAATGGACTCTTCGCCGCCTGCCATCGTTCCCCGTCTTCGTGTTCGTGTGGATGCCGTCACCCTGGCGAGAGACGAGACGTCCCCCGGTGGCTCTCGCCGGGCTGGCGGCTGGGATGCCGCCGATGGGTATTCACAGAGTTATCCACCGCTGTGTGTGCAATACCGTAGCGATCTCCTGCCGCTTTTGGGATAGGGCTGGGGATAACTTTCGGACCTCACGGTAACTTGTCCACAGGTGGGGATCAAATTCGGTTCCCGGAATACGACGGCGCGTCGGTTGGCGCCTTCCTGCTAATCCCGTGCATAATCGGATGTTTCACCGGCGTCGGTTTGACCTCGGTGGGCTCAGGTCGTACTTTTAATCAGTTGACCTTCAGCCGTTTCGGCTGCCCAGAAACTTTCCTGGCCTCCCCGTGCCGGTCTTCACGCCCGGCACAGGGTACTCAGTAGCGGCCTGTGAAGAGACCACCACGGAGATTGATATGAGCAAGAGAACGTTCCAGCCGAACAACCGCAAGCGTGCCAAGACCCACGGCTTCCGCCTCCGCATGCGTACGCGTGCCGGTCGCGCCATCCTGTCGGCTCGTCGCGCCAAGGGCCGCGAGAAGCTCTCGGCCTGACCTCGCGGTCGGGGGGCGCGGCAGGTGCTCGCCAAGGCCAATCGCATCACGCGCGGTTTTGATTACCGGACGACGGTGCGCCGCGGTGCTCGCTTCACCGGAGCGAGCACCGTTTCGTACGTCCGCCCGAATCGTGACACCGAGACAGTGCGCTTCGGCTTCATCGTGAGCAAGGCCGTGGGGAACGCGGTCCACCGCAACCTCGTACGCCGCCGGCTCAAGGCAGCGGCCTACCAGGTGCTTCCCGAGCTGCGTCCGCTCGCAGGCGACGGGGTCGGCCTGGACATCGTGATCAGGGCATTACCAGCATCCGCTCAAGCGACCTGGGCTACCCTGCACGAAGAGGTCGCGCGTGCCGCCGCCCGCGTCCTCAGCCGCCAGCCGACCGGTCAGCGAGCAACCCGTCCCAGCGTCACCAGCGAAGGCCACCGTCCGTCATGAACACCGCGATCGCAGCAGTGCTCCTCGTGCCCCGGAACGTCGCCGTCCTGGTGCTGCGGGCGTACCGAGCGGTGATCTCGCCTCTGTACGGCGACGTGTGTCGCTACTACCCGTCGTGCTCGGCATACACGCTGCAGGCGATCCAGGAATACGGGGTCGTCGTGGGCAGTGTTCTCGGAGCGCGGCGCATCATCCGTTGCCACCCGTGGGCAGCGGGCGGGGTCGATGACGTCCCCCTCAAGAAGAAGCGCCGGTACCGGGTCACTCCGTTCGGATTCGTCGTCGCGACAAGCCAGGGAAAGGCCTAGCAACCAGACATGGACATCATCGGTACGATCCTCTGGCCCATCAAGTGGGTCGTGGAGCTCATCCTCGTCGCCTTCCACTGGCTGTTCAGTGCGATGGGGCTCGACCCCGCGGCCGGCCTGACCTGGGTGCTGGCGATCGTCGGCCTGACCGTCGTCGTCCGTGCCGCGCTCATCCCGATCTTCGTCCGGCAGATCAAGAACCAGCGGCGGATGCTCGAGATCGCGCCGCAGCTGAAGAAGATCCAGGACAAGTACAAGGGCAAGAAGGATCAGTTCTCGCGCGAGGCGATGTCCCGCGAGACGATGGAGCTCTACAAGAAGACGGGCACCAACCCGCTGAGCTCGTGCCTGCCGCTGCTGCTGCAGATGCCGGTGTTCTTCTCGCTGTTCCAGGTGCTGAACGGCGCGCAGGGCGGCCACGCCGGCGTCGGTCCTCTGAACGCCGAGCTCGCCAAGCAGTTCGGCAACGCCACGCTCTTCGGCGTCGCTCCGCTCCACCAGAGCTTCCAGGGTGCGATGAACCACAACCCGCCGCAGGTCGCGGTGATGATCATTGCGGCCATCATGGTCGTCCTGATGACCGGGTCGCAGTTCCTCACCCAGCTGCAGATCGTCTCCAAGAACATGTCGCCGGAGACCAAGGCGAGCCCGCAGTTCAGGCAGCAGCGAATCCTCCTGTACCTGCTCCCCTTCGTCTTCCTGTTCTCCGGCTTCGCCTTCCCGCTCGGCGTGATGTTCTACTGGCTGACCTCGAACCTGTGGACCATGGGCCAGCAGTTCCTCGTCATCCGCAACATGCCGACGCCGGGATCGGACGCGGCCAAGGCTCGTGAGGCGCGCCTCGCCCGCAAGGGCAAGCTCGTGCAGGCCGACGGCTCCGTCGTCCTCACCGTTGAGGAGTCGTCCGCGCAGGCCGCGCCGCCGCAGAAGACCACCACCCAGCGTTCGCAGCCGGTGAGCAAGAACCGGGCGAAGAAGCAGGCCGGAAAGAAGTAGGGATCGCCATGACCGACGTGCAGACCGACGCCGACGCCGCCACCGCGGACGCCATCGACCACTCCCCTGTCGCGGACGAGGCGACGCCCAGCGTCGCGGACCTCGACCGCGAGGGCGACATCGCCGCGGACTACATCGAGGAGCTGCTCGACATCGCCGACATCGACGGCGACATCGACATCGACACCCGCAACGGCCGCGCGTACATCTCGGTCAACGCCGAGGACGGCGCCAACCTGCAGGTCCTCTCGAAGCCCGACACCGTCGCGGCATTGCAGGAGCTGACCCGCCTCGCGGTCCAGAACAAGACCGGACAGTTCTCGCGGCTGATCCTGGACATCGCCGGCTCGCGCGATGCCCGCCAGGCCGAACTCGCGCAGCTCGTCGACCGCGCGATCGCGAAGCTCGAGGAGGGCGCGGCTGAGGCTTCGCTGCCCCCGATGTCCTCCTACGAGCGCAAGCTCGTGCACGACATCGTGTCCGAGCGCGGCTACGTGTCGACCTCCCACGGCGAGGGACGCGAGCGCTACACCGTCATCACCGCCGCCTAGTTTCACGTGAAACCGTGACGGAGACCGTCGAAGCCGAACCCGCGGCCGCAGCCGCCCTGTTCGGCGACCGCTTGGATGTCGCGCGCGCGTTCACCGCGAACCTCGCTGCGCAAGGTGAGGAACGCGGCCTGATCGGCCCGCTCGAGTTGCCGAGGCTGTGGTCGCGCCACATCCTGAACTCCGCGATCGTCGCTCCCCTGCTCCGTCCCGGCCGCGTCGGCGACGTCGGAAGCGGTGCTGGCCTCCCCGGCCTGGTGCTCGCGATCGCCCGCCCGGACGTCCACTTCGTCCTGATCGAGCCGATGGAGCGCCGCGTCGCCTGGCTCACCGAGCAGACTGAGGAGCTCGGTCTCCAGAACGTCACGGTGCTCCGGGCCCGCGCCGAGGAGGCCAAGCTCGACGAGCCGCTCGACCAGGTCACCGCTCGTGCAGTCAGCGCCTTCCGCAAGCTGATCCCGCTGACCGCTCCCCTGCTCCGCGACGGCGGCGAGCTCGTCCTGATGAAGGGTGCCGGCGCCGCGGGCGAGATCGAGGCCGCGACCAAGGAGATCCGCAAGTACAAGGTGCACGATCCCGAGGTCGTGGTGCTCGGAGAGGGCGTTCTGGACGACGTCACGCGCGTGATCCGCGCGACCGTGCGCTGACGATCGACGCTGAGGATCGCTCTCTCGACGCTGAAGCGCGTGCTTCGCGTGTGTGAGAGCCATTCTGCGAGCCGTCTCGGCGAGCTCGGCGGCGCGAGTTCGGGGTGAAAGTGGGAGATTTCGCCTCGGATCATGGGATCACGGTCGATATCTGGACTCCGGTGGGCTGGGCCGACCCGATCTTCGACAGTTGGCTGCGTCCGCGTCGGTCGCGGTGGCCGGGAGGAGAGAGCGCACGTCGGTACGCGTCTCGTGGCTGCGATTGCAGGATGGTGGCGGAGCTCCGACCGGCGTTGGACGGGATAGGCAACTCCGCGCGTTCACAGCGCCGGCTAGACGCTGCACCGGCGCTTGCGTTCGCCGACGCAACTCACAGGGCCTCCCCCCGCCATCTCGGGGTCAACCTCGCCATCCAATGGTCTACGGCGCGACCCTCGCGACCGAGCAGCACAGAAGAACTGCTGCGCCTCGGCGATCACTCATCGGAGTTCGGATCCGGCCTCGACGTCGTGAGGATGTGATCGGCGGTTCTGGAATACTCACGCGCGAGTCTACGGTTGCTGAGCGAGGTCGCAAAGCTTGCCTGGTTTGCGCGCCGGACGACGCCCAGTGCCCACCCGGGTGCTTGCGGTTCGGGCCTGACAGGCGCTTTGCTCGCGGCTGCCTTTACAGGGGCTTGTTACACGGCGGGTGCTGCCGCACGACGGCGCGCGAGCGCTGTGGATGGTGAGCTATCGACCCTTCCCTGGCGAGCGGCCGCGGGGCACTCGGGAAGCTTCGTGTTGTCGTTGTGATCGCTGTGCTGGGGGGTTAGAGAGCCGTCGGCGCCGGCTGCACGGGTAGTACGCGGAGCGTGCTCGTCGTGGTCCGGTGTGGAGCCGCACCTGACCGCTCGCTGGTCGTTCGACGGTGAATGCGGTCGTTGCGAGTGGCGCGCAGAGTGGTCGCCGGCGTCCGCGTGAAGGGGACGACCGGACAATGAGCGTCCAGCTCCTCATGTTCGAGTTCGCGGGGAATGCGCGTTCGGGGGTTCGGGGCTGGCGCGCCATCGAGCGGTAGCGCCACGGGATGCCTGAGGAATGGTCTGGCGTTCGGCGTGTTTGAAGCGCGGAGACGCGTCGCCCCGGGCTGCCCCGGGGCCCCTCATCCGGTTCGATGTTGGGCGGGAGATGATCGCCGGCCCCCGAGTGCTGTGCACGAGCGCGGAGAAGTCGCGGGTAAGGTCACAGGCTGCATCATCCGGATGCCGATCTGATCCGGGGCATCTCGCGATGCCTGCTCCGCTGAATGCTGCGCCCACGAGCGCTGAAGTTGGAGGCGGAACCTCATCGACGACCTGGTTGAGCCGCGGGTTTCACGTGAAACACCCGGGAGTCTGCGCCGTTGCTGCCGTTCAGGAGACAACCGAGCACACAAGAAGCTGGAGCGAGGGCCTAGTTTTCGTGTTTCACGTGAAACGCCCGAATCCACCCCAGCCGGAATGGGGGGGGTGGGCTCCGCCGCGCGGCAGGGGCGTGTATGTGGCGCTAGCTGGCCGAGCCCAGGCGTCCCACGTTTCACGTGAAACGCATGGATCCATGCCCCATCCCGCGCCGCGATCGCATCCTGCACGGCGATCTTCAGAGTGTCGTCGGATGCGCAAGCTAGAGTTGGAGGGTGGTGCGCTTCAGGTGTGCCGATTCCCGCTAGCGGCTCTGCCGTGCACCAGATCGAGCGACGAGGTTTCACGTGAAACAACCGGATCAGGAAGTTCCCGAAGAGACGGGGACCTCCGCCTTCGACACGTCCACTCCGCTCGCGCGCGAGATCCAGGACCTCGCTCGACGACGGAAGGCCATCGCCTCGCAGACACTCCCCCTCCCCGCCCGCACCCGCGTCTTCACCATCTCGAACCAGAAGGGCGGCGTCGGGAAGACGACCACCGTGGTGAACCTGTCGGCCGCGCTCGCCAAGTCCGGTGCGCGCGTCCTGGTGATCGACCTCGACCCGCAGGGGAACGCGTCCACAGCCCTCAGTGTGGAGCATCGCGAGGGGACGCCCAGCGTCTATGACGTGATCGTCGACGACAAGGAGCTCGACGAGGTCATCCAGAAGAGCCCCGAGTTCGACGGTCTGTTCGTCGTACCGGCGACCATCGACCTCGCCGGAGCAGAGATCGAGCTGGTGTCGATGGTCGCGCGGGAGCAGCGGCTTTCCCGTGCGCTGGGGCGCTTCCTGGACGAGTACGACATCGACTACGTCCTCATCGACTGCCCGCCGTCGCTCGGACTGCTGACGATCAACGCGTTCGTCGCGGCCACCGAGGTGCTCATCCCGATCCAGTGCGAGTACTACGCGCTCGAGGGTCTGAGCCAGCTGCTCAAGAACATCCAGCTGATCGAACGCCACCTCAACCCCAAGCTGCGGGTTTCGACGATCCTGCTGACCATGTACGACACCCGCACGAACCTCGCCCATCAGGTGGCCGAGGACGTGCGCCAGCACTTCCCCAACGAGGTCCTGGACACGATCATCCCCCGCTCGGTGCGCATCTCCGAGGCGCCGAGCTACGGGCAGAGCGTCATCAGCTACGACGCCAACTCGTCCGGCTCGCTCTCCTACCTGGAGGCAGCAGCCGAACTCGCAAGAAGAGGAGCACCGCGGTAATGGCAGCCAAGCGCACGGGACTGGGTCGGGGAATCGGTGCCCTGATCCCCACGACGGACCAGTCGGAACGACCTGTCGACGTCTTCTTCCCGTCGTCCTCCCCTGCGCCCGCCGAGGACCTTGTCGCGGTTCCCGGCGCGCGCCTGGCGAGCCTCTCCCCCCTCGACATCGTGCCGAACCCCGTGCAGCCGCGCACCGAGTTCGATCGCGAGGCGCTGGACGAACTCGTCGCCAGCATCCGCGAGGTCGGCGTGCTGCAGCCCGTCGTCGTCCGGCCGATGACCGGACAGCCGGACAAGTACGAGCTGATCATGGGTGAGCGCCGGCTCCGGGCGACGAAGGAACTGGGGCTCGCGAGCATCCCGGCTGTCATCAAGGACACCGCGGATGAGGACATGCTCCGGGACGCCCTGCTGGAGAACCTGCACCGGTCGCAGCTCAACCCGCTCGAGGAGGCGTCCGCCTACCAGCAGCTTCTTGCCGACTTCGGCATCACCCAGGAGCAGCTGGCCACCCGGATCGGCCGCTCGCGTCCGCAGATCACGAACACCATCCGGCTCCTGAAGCTGCCCGCACCCGTGCAGAACCGCGTGGCCGCGGGCGTCCTCAGCGCCGGGCATGCCCGCGCGATCCTCTCCGTCGGCGACGACGAGGAGGCGATGATCCGTCTCGCCGACAAGATCGTCAACGAGGACCTCTCCGTGCGAGCGGCCGAAGCCGTCGTCAGCAAGGAGCCCAAGCCGGCGCGGACGAAGGCGACGGCGGGAAAGCACCGCGGTCACCTCGACGAGATCGCCGAGAGGCTCGGCGACCGGCTCAACACGCGCGTCAAGATCACCCTCGGCGCACGGAAGGGTCAGATCGTGGTGGATTTCGCGACCATCCAGGACCTGAACCGGATCCTCGAGGAGATCGGGCAGCCCAGCTACAGCTGATCCGGTGCGTGTTTCACGTGAAACACGTGACTTCCGGTGAGACGAATCCCGGTCAGCCGTCGATGGCGGCGGTCGCCAGAGCGGCGTAGACCTCGCCGAGGTCACGTCCCGAGGCGGCGATCGCCTGCGGCATGATCGAGGTCTCGGTGAGGCCGGGCAACACGTTCGCCTCCAGGAACCACGGGGTGCCCTCGGCGTCGACGATGAGGTCGATGCGGGAGAGATGCCGCAGGCCCAGCGCGATGTGGGCGGTGGTCGCGGCCTTCGCGGCGGCGGCAGCGACCTCTGGGTCGAGCCTGGCGGGAACGTAGAAGCGGGTCTCCCCGGCGTTGTAGCGGGCGTCGAAGGTGTACTCCCCCGCGATCGGCTCGATCTCGACGGCGGGCAGCGCCTCGGGTCCGTCACCGGTGTCGACGACGGCGATGGACACTTCAACGCCCTCGATCTTCCGCTCGATCAGCGCGATCTCCCCGTAGGTGTAGGCATCCACCATCGCCCGCGGGAGCTCGTCGGCCGAGTCGAGGATGGTCACCCCCTGCGCTGAGCCGCCCTTCGCCGGCTTCACCACGAGGGGCAGGCCGAGACCATCCAGCACGGTGGCGAGCACGCTGTTCGCGCCCAGCTCACGGAACGTCTCCTTCGGCAGGGTGATCGACGCCGGCGTTGCGACGCCGGCTCGCGACACGATCGCCTTCGCGGTCGGCTTCGACCAGGCCAGTCGGGAGGCATCCATCAGCGAGCCGACGAACGGCACGCCGGAGAGCTCGAGCAGGCCGCGCAGCGCGCCGTCCTCCCCGCTCGCGCCGTGCAAGGCGGGCCAGATCACGTCCGGGCGGCTCTCCGACACGAACGCCAGCAGCGAACCATCCGGCTCGCGCACCGTGACGCGGTGCCCGAGCGATGTGAGCGCATCGGCGACGCGGCGTCCGCTGCGCAGGGAAACGTCGCGCTCGTGGGAGATCCCACCGGCGAGAACAACGATATCGAGTACCTCATTTTCGGCCATGATCAGCTCTTTCTCAGCTCAGCGCAGGTCAGTCGGAGGGTTCGGGGAGGTCTTGCTCTTGCGGGATGCCGTGAGCGGACCCGTGCCGGCGAAGGTGTCCAGCAGATCCTGCTCGCCGTTGATCACGGTCGCGAGCCGGCGGATCCCGACCCGGATGTTCTCGGGCGTCGGGTAGCAGAACGAGAGCCGGATGTTCTGGGCGCCGGAGCCGTCGCCGTAGAACGCCGTGCCCGGCGTGTAGGCCACGAGCTCGGTGACCGCGCGCGGCAGCATCGCCTTCGAATCCAGATGCGACGGCAGGGTGAGCCACACGTAGAACCCGCCGTTGGGGTTCGTCCAGGTCAGCTCCGGCAGGTGCTCCTCCAGTGCGGAGATCATCGCCTCCTTGCGCTCCCGGTAGACCCCGCGGAAGGTGTCGATCTGGCCGCGCCAGTCCGCGTCCCGCAGATACTCGGAGATCACCAGCTGGCTGAACGAGCTCGGGCTCAGCACCGCCGCCTCGTTGGCGAGGATGAGCTTCTCACGGATGGCGTGCGGCGCGAGCGCCCAGCCGACCCGGAATCCGGGGGCGAGCGTCTTGGAGAAGGTCCCGAGGTACACGACCCCGTCACGCTCGACCGAGCGCATGGCCGCCGGCGGCTTCTCGCCGAAGTAGAGCAGGCCGTACGGGTTGTCCTCGAGCACCAGGATGTCGTTCTGCCGCGCGATCTCGAGGATCTCGAGCCGCCGCTCCCACGACAGCGTGACACCGGCCGGGTTGTGGAACGTCGGCACGGTATACAGGAACTTGACCCGTCGGCCGGCCGCCTTGAGCCGTGCGATGTGCTCCCGCAGCGCCTCCGGGATCAGCCCGTGCTCGTCCATCGGCACATGATCGACCTCGGCCTGGTACGAACGGAAGATCACCATGGCGGTCACATAGCTCGGCCCTTCGGCGAGCACGACGTCGCCCGGGTCGATGAACAGCTTGCTGAACAGCTCCAGCGCGTGCTGCGACCCGGTGGTGACGATGACGTCGTCCGCGCTGCCGCTGATGCCCTCCAGCGCCATCACGTCGAGGATCTGCTCGCGCAGGGCGGGGACGCCCTGGCCGGAACCGTACTGCAGGGCGACGGGTCCCTGCTCGCGCATGACCCGACCCATCGCACCGACGACCAGGTCCTCCGGGAGCGCCGCGACATACGGCATGCCGCCGGCCAGCGAGACCACCTCGGGGCGGCTGGCGACGGCGAACAGGGCTCGGACCTCGCTGGCGGCCAGGCCGCTCGTACGCTGCGCGTAGTGGTTGTACCACGGGTCCAGATTGTTGCCCTGCTGCCGCGGGCTGCCCTGTTCAGTCACGGATCGATCCATTCCTCACGTCGTTCAGCAATGCTATGGGGGTGGCGCATCCCCGCCGAAATCGGGAGGTGCGCCAGGGTACGAAAAAGACCCGCCCGGCGGGTGAGCGCCGGACGGGTCTGAAGAAGACGGTCGCGCTACGCCAGGTAGGCGGCCAGGTCGGCTTCGAGGGCGGGCTTCGGCTTGGCGCCGATGACGGTCTTCACGACCTCGCCACCCTGGTACACCTTCATCGCGGGGATGGAGGTGATCTGGTACTTCGCAGCGGTCTGCGGGTTCTCGTCCACGTTGAGCTTCACGATCTCGATCTTGTCCGCGTGCTCCGCGGCGATCTGGTCGAGGATGGGGCCGACGGCGCGACACGGGCCGCACCACTCCGCCCAGAAGTCCACGAGGACGGTCTTCTCGTTGCTGAGGACGTCCTGCTCGAAACTGGCGTCCGTGACCGAACGTGCTGCTGACATTTCTTGATTCTCCTTATGCGGTGGTCGTTAATTCGAGGTCGCCGGAAGCGCCGTCGGAGGCGGCATCCAGCAGGTCCTTGGGGAGGGTGGTCAGGTAGTGCTCCGCATCGAGTGCGGCGACCGTGCCCGATGCCGCGGCGGTGACCGCCTGGCGGTAGCTGGGGTCGATGACGTCGCCCGCGGCGAACACGCCGGCGACCTTCGTCTTCGAGCTGCGACCGGCGACGGCGATCGTGCCGTCCGACGTCAGGTCGAGCTGACCGTGGACGAGGTGCACGCGCGGGTCGTTGCCGATCGCGATGAACAGGCCCTGGATCTCCAGCTCGCTCTGCTCGCCGCTCTCCAGGTTGCGGAGGGTGACGCTCTTGACCTGCTCGTCGCCGTTGATGCCGACGACCTCGGAGTTCCAGACGAACTCGATCTTGTCGTTGGCGAACGCGCGCTCCTGCATGATCTTGGAGGCACGGAGCGAGTCGCGACGGTGGATCACGTAAACCTTGTCGGCGAAGCGGGTGAGGAAGGTGGCCTCCTCCATCGCCGAGTCGCCGCCGCCGACGACCGCGATCGTGCGCTCGCGGAAGAAGAAGCCATCGCAGGTGGCGCACCAGGAGACGCCGTGGCCGGACAGCCGCTCCTCGTCCTCCAGGCCGAGCTTGCGGTAGGCGGAGCCGGTCGCGAAGATCACGGCCAGGGCCTGGTGCACAGCGCCGGAGCCGAGCGTGACGGTCTTCACGTCGCCCTTCAGGTCGACGGAGACGACGTCGTCGAGGACGATCTCGGTGCCGAACTTCTCGGCCTGGGCCTGCATCTTGAACATCAGGTCCGGTCCCATGACACCGTCCGGGAAGCCGGGGAAGTTCTCCACCTCCGTGGTGTTCATCAGTTCACCGCCCGCCTCGACGGAGGAGGCGATCAGCAGCGGCTTGAGGTTGGCGCGGGCCGCGTAGATGGCCGCGGTGTAACCGGCTGGGCCGGAACCGATGATGATGATCTGCCGCACAGCGGAACTCCTTGTGATCGAGTGGCCGCCCCGTCGCGGAGCTGCCGACCTGTAGAACACATCCTAGGCGGATGCTATTCCGTGTCACCTGTGCGCTGAAGAACGCGCCGGAAGCCGGTTCAGAACGGGCGCGAGGCCGGCCTCCAGGTCACGGGAACGGAGGATGGCGAGGAAGCCGACGTAGACGATCAGCATGACGACCCCGACCACCGCGGAGGCGATGATCGCGGGGATCGGACCGCTCACCGGGAAGGCGCCGGGACCGACACCGCCGAGGATGACGAGGAAGCCGGCGCCGGCGATCATGGCGGCCAGGCCGGCGACGAGGAACCGCCACAGCCCGCTCAGGATGCGCCTGCCGTCCGCTCCCCCGGTCCGCCGGCGCAGCAGGGCGAACGCCAGCGCCGCCTGCACGACGCTCGCGATCGAGACCACGAGGGCGACCGCCGCGGCGCGCATGTCGGCGGGCACCGCGAAGCAGGCGAGCACGCCGACGACGATGACGATCGACTGGGCGACGGTGAAGAAGAACGGCGTCCTGGTGTTGCCGAGCGAATAGAAGGCGCGCTGGGCCATGAACACCAGCGAGAACGGAACCAGGCCGATCAGGTAGGCGATCAGGACGTTCCCCATCGCCTGGTAGGACGGTGTGAAGACGCGGGCGACGGGATAGGCGACGACGATGAGGACGACGGAGGACAGCACGATCAGGAACATGATCGAGCGCGCAGCGCGCGAGAAATCGTCCCGGAACTGCGCGACCGAGCCGCGGTGGGCGTGCTCGGCCATCCTCGTGTAGAACGCGGTGACGATCGAGACGGCGATGATGCCGTGCGGGAGCATGAAGATCAGCCACGCGTTCGACATCACGAACGAACCGGCGTAGGCCGCGCCTGCCGAGTTCGCCACGTTCGTCTCGATCAGGCCGGCGACCTGCGACACGATGAGCATGCCGAACGTCCAGCCGGCCGCCTTGCCCGCGGAGCCGAGGTTCACGCCGCGCCAGCCGAAGTCGAAGCGGAACCGCAGGCCGACGCGCCGCCAGAACACGAAGAGGATGAGCGCCTGCACCGCGACGCCGAGCGTCGCTCCCCCGGCCAGCAGCGCGATCATCCCGGGTGTCCAGGTCGCGTGCGTGCTCCCGCGGCCGTACGCGCCGAACGCGATGATGAACACGGCCAGCATCACGATGGCGACGATGTTGTTGACCACGGGCGCCCACGTGAACGGACCGAACGACTTGCGCGCGTTCAGCACCTCGCCGAGGAGCGTGTAGAGGCCGAGGAAGAAGATCTGCGGCAGCGACCAGTAGGCGAACGACGTCGCCAGCTCCGCCTGCCCGCCGCTCAGGCCGTACAGCCGGACGAGGACGGGCGAGAGGAACGTCGCGACGACCGCGACCGCCGCGAAGACGACCATCCCGAGCGTGACGAGCTTGTTGATGTAGGCGCGGCCGCCGTCGGGGTTCACCGAGGCGCGCACGATCTGCGGCACCAGGATGGCGTTCAGGATGCCCTGCGCGATGATCGCGTAGACGGTGTTGGGGACGATCGTGGCCGTCCCGTACGCGTTGGCCGCGAAGCTGATCGCGCCGATCGCCTGGACCAGCAGCCACGCCTTGGCGAAGCCCAGGAGGCGGGAGACGAGGGTGCCGGAGGCGAGCATCGCGCTCGCGCGGCCGATGCTAGCCATCGTCGCGGTCCGTCCGGTCGGGCGTCCGGTCGGGCTCGCCGGCGCCCGCCGACTCGGCCGCGTCCTCGTCCTCGTCCGCCTGCTCGTTGCGGCGCTGCGCCCGCCTGCGCAGGATGTTGCGCACGATTCCGAACCCGAACAGCAGCACGAGCAGGCTGCCGAAGATCAGGGCGCCGATGCCCTCCCAGTCGGCGTGCACGTCCACGGTGGCGTAGCTGGGGTAGCCGATCGGCACACCGGCGGGGCTGTAGAGCTGCAGGGAGAGGATCACCTGGCCGTTGCCGACGCGGGCCTTCACCGGGACGAGGACGGTCGCGCGCGAGTCCTTGGGGATGGTCTTGGTGGTCGGCTGATCGATCTCCAGGCGCCCGTTCGACGGGGAGGCGCTCAGGACGATCGTCGCCTCCTCGTCCGTGAGCTCGTTGCTCACCGTGAACGGGATCGACCCCTGGGCGCTCACCAGGTTGATGTTGTCGGTCGGCAGGATCTTGATGGCGTGCAGGGTCGAGTCCGTGGCGTTGCGGCTCTTGGTGACGGCGGCGTTCCAGTCGTTCCGCGGGTTCAGCCAGGACACCGCGAGCAGGGAGAGCAGCTCGGCCCTGGTGCGCCCGGTGAGGGTCGACGGGTCGGTGAGCACGGAGGCGAAGCCGCTGAGCGCCTTCTCGTCGTCGAGGAGGCCGCGGATGGAGTCGATGCGCGCCTGCGGCTCGGGGGCGTCCGTCAGGGCGAGCTGCGAGGACTGCTGCGCCTTCAGCAGGGTGGGGAACGTCGACGGGGCGGACCACGGCGAGGTGAAGAGCGCGTCCAGTGTGCGCTGCAGCTGCGTCCCGCTCGATGGCCAGGAGCGGTCGAGGGCCAGGAGGAGGTGACGCGCGGAGGAGTCCTCGGCGCTCACGAGCTCGAGCTGCGCATTGAGGGACGACATGGCGGCGTTCCAGGCGAGATCGCTCGGTGCGGAGATGGCGTTCCGCAGGGCGGTCGACAGGCCCTGGTCCGACACGGCCAGCGTGCTGGCGCCGGAGCGCAGCGGCGCGTTCGGGGTGGCGTCGAGGCTCGCGGCGTTGGTGTTGGAGCCGGAGACGATGGCGGTGCCGAGCCCGGCGGAGGCGAGCGGGGCCAGATCGGCGGCCTTCAGCGTCTTGTCGCCCGGCCACGCGACGCCCTTGAGGGAGTAGTCCCACGCGAGCAGCTTGTCCAGGGTGGGGAGCTCCGGGCCGGTGCCGGTGCCTCCGGTCGGCGTCGGGCTCGGGGTGGCCGTCGGCGTCGACGTGGTCGACGGAGGCTCGCCGATCGACGTGGGCTCCGGCGTGAAGTTCTTGGGGTCGAGCGCATACCCGAGCGCGGTGGGTCCGAGGGGAGCAGGGAGCCCGGCCTGCACCTGGCCGGCGACGTCCGCATCCCCGTACTGCAGCGCGAAGGTGTCGTTCGGGAGCGAGGCCAGGCGGTCCAGCCACGCCGTGGCCGTCGGCGGTGCGGCGTTCCCGAGCACCCGGATGGAGGCGATGATCATCGGGTCGATTCCGACGGCGACGGTGCTGTGGTCGGTGAGTCCGTCGAGGTCGCGTGTGAGGACGCCGTTGGGCGCGGTATAGGTCGCGAGGTCATCGGACGAGATCAGGCCGGCGGACGTGGACGGGCTCACGATCGGCATGACGACGGACACCGAGGAGCGGGTCGCGGGCTTCCCCGGCGACCAGACGACCGAGCTGCGGGCCTCGGCGAGAGACTCGCCGGCAGCCACGGATGCCCCGATCCCGAACACCGCCGACTGCTGACGGGAGGCGAACGGGACGGCGGCGGGCGCGACCGGGACGGAGACGACGGTGCTGGAACCCGGCTCCAGCGTCGGCAGGGCGACGCGACCGAGGCTCTGCCTGCCGGCGACGGCGTCCGTCGACGCCAGCCAGGAGGCGAGCGCGCTCCGGCTCGCCTGTGGTTCGGGATCGAGCCAGACCGTGACGGACCCGGACGTGTATGCGGTGTCCGTCGGGTTGGTCACGGTGACCGAGGCTATGAGGGGCCGGCCCGGCGAGACCACTCCCCCGTTGTCGGCGGTGAGCGTCGCGGTGAGCGTCGCGCCCGCCGCCGAGCGGGTGGAGGCGCCGACTCCGGCGCCGACTCCCGCGTCGGCCGAGGGCGCCGCGGAGGCCGTTAGTCCGCCGGAGAAGAGGGCCGTCGTCACCAGGACTGCACTCACGAGCGCAGAGGTGAGTCGCGCACCCCGGAGGGTGAGGCCGGGTGCGCTCATGCGACGACGCGCGATCCCGTGACGGCCTCCATGACGACGATTCTAAAGGTCGGCCTCTGAGAGACCTGGACGAGCGCGCCCGTTAAACTGGTGCACCATGCAGTCCGTCGCCGAATCCCTCGAGCGCCTCGGCGCCCTCGCGAACTCGCCGACGGTCGCCCGGCTCGCCTCCGCGTTCCAGTCCGCGGGCCACGAGCTCTCGCTCGTCGGCGGCCCGGTCAGGGACGCCCTGCTCGGCCGGCCGGTGCACGATCTCGACTTCACGACGGACGCCAGGCCCGACCAGATCCTGGCCGTCGTCCGGCCCATCGCCGACGCGGTCTGGGACATCGGACGCGCGTTCGGGACGATCGGTGCGCGCTTCGGGGACGACACGGTCGAGATCACGACCTACCGCGCCGACAGCTACGACGGCGAGACCCGCAAGCCGGAGGTGGAGTTCGGCGACAGCCTCGACGGCGACCTGCTGCGCAGGGACTTCACGGTGAACGCCCTCGCCCTCCGGGTCCCGGAGGTGCGGCTCGTCGACCCGTCTGGCGGAGTCGAGGACCTGATCGCCCGCGTGATCACCACGCCGTCCAGCCCCGCGGTCTCCTTCGGGGACGACCCGCTGCGGATGCTGCGCGCGGCGCGGTTCACCGCGCAGCTCGGGTTCACGGTGGACGATGAGACGCGGGCGGCCATGAGCAGCATGGCCGACCGGATCTCGATCGTGAGCGCCGAGCGCATCCGCGACGAGATCGCCAAACTGCTGCTGACGGACGAGCCGCGCGCCGGCATCGAGCTGCTGGTCGAGACCGGCCTCGCGGAGCTCGTGCTCCCCGAGGTGCCGGCGCTGCGCCTCGAGGCGGACGAGCACCACCACCACAAGGACGTCTACCAGCACAGCCTCACCGTGCTCGATCAGGCGATCGGGTATGAGAAGGAGCGGCACCCCGGCGCGGCTCCCGACCTCGTGCTGCGACTGGCGGCCATCCTGCACGACATCGGGAAGCCGGCGACCCGGCGGTTCGAGCCGGGCGGCGCGGTCAGCTTCTACCACCACGACGTCGTGGGGGCGAAGCTGGCGAAGAAGCGGCTGACGGCGCTGCGTTTCGACAAGGCGACCGTCGAATCCGTCGCCCGGCTGATCGAGCTGCACCTGCGCTTCTTCGGGTACACGGACGCGAACTGGACGGACTCGGCCGTCCGCCGCTACGTGCGCGACGCCGGCGACGAGCTCGAGCGCCTGCACATGCTCACGCGCGCGGACGTCACGACGCGCAACCGCCGCAAGGCGGACCGGCTCGGCTTCGCCTACGACGACCTGGAGCAGCGCATCCGCGAGCTCAAGGAGAGGGAGGAGCTGGACGCCGTGCGGCCGGACCTCGACGGGCAGCAGGTGATGGCCGTCCTGGGGCTGAGGCCGGGCCGCGAGGTCGGCCAGGCGATGAAGTTCCTGCTGGAGCTGCGCCTCGACGAGGGGCCGCTCGGGGAGGAGGAGGCGACCCGCCGCCTCCTGCAGTGGTGGGATGCGCGCGCGGCGGCCGACTCCTCCACCGAGAAGCCGGGCAGCTGACCTCTCCACAGATTTCGTCCGCGCCGGCCGGCCCGGGCGCGCACCGGCAAGCCTGGGTGCATGAGCATCGCAGAGACCATCCCCTCCCCTCGGCCCGAACGCCTCGGCTGGCGCGGGGCGGCGCCATCCGTTACCCTTGGTAAGTTGCCCGGGCAGATCTATGCCCAGGCGCGTGATGTCAAACCCTCCTGCTGCAGAACGTCTGCAGCCGCTGAGACCAGAGGAGGTGGGTTAGTCATGCATCAGTACGAGCTGATGGTCATCCTCGATCCCGAGATCGATGAGCGCACCGTTGCTCCCAGCCTTGACAAGTTCCTCAACGTCGTCCGTAACGACGGTGGAACGATCGACAACGTCGACATCTGGGGCCGTCGCCGCCTGGCGTACGAGATCAACAAGAAGTCCGAGGGCATCTACGCCGTCGTGCAGCTCACGGCGACCGGCGACACCACCAAGGAGCTCGACCGCCAGCTGAAGCTCAGCGAGGCCGTCATGCGCACCAAGGTGCTCCGCGCCGAAGAGGCCATCGCCCAGGTCGCGGCCGCTGCGAAGCTGGCCGACGAGAAGGCCGCCCGCAAGGCCGCAGCCGCCGAGAAGGCGAGCGCGTAGTCCCATGGCCGGCGACACCATCATCACCGTGGTGGGCAACCTCACGGCCGACCCCGAGCTGCGCTACACGCAGAACGGGCTGGCTGTCGCCAACTTCACCATCGCGTCCACTCCGCGCACGTTCGACCGTCAGGCGAACGAGTGGAAGGACGGGGAGGCCCTGTTCCTCCGCGCGAGCGTGTGGCGCGAATTCGCCGAGCACGTGGCCGGGTCGCTGACCAAGGGCTCCCGGGTGATCGCCCAGGGCCGGCTCAAGCAGCGTTCCTACGAGACGAAGGAAGGCGAGAAGCGCGTCTCCGTCGAGCTCGAGATCGATGAGATCGGCCCGTCGCTGCGGTACGCGACCGCGCAGGTGACGCGCACGCAGTCGTCGCGCGGACCGGGTGGACCGGGCGGTTTCGGTGGCGGTGCTCCCGCCGTCGAGGAGCCGTGGGCCGCATCCGCCCCCGCGGACCCGTCCGCCGGAGCCGACGTCTGGAACACCCCGGGCGCCTACAACGACGAGACCCCGTTCTAACGGGTCCCCAACACTGATGTGCTCGGCCGGTAGTGCCGGTACGAGCGGAAAGCAAAGGAAACCATGGCTGGAAAGTCGAGCGGCGACCGCCGCAAGCCGATCCGCAAGGGCAAGGACGGGAAGAACGCCGCACCGGCGAAGTCCGTCCGCGTCGGAGTCATTGACTACAAGGACGTCGCCACCCTGCGGAAGTTCATCTCCGAGCGCGGAAAGATCCGCGCGCGCCGTATCACCGGTGTCTCCGTTCAGGAGCAGCGCCTCATCGCCCGTGCCGTCAAGAACGCACGCGAGATGGCTCTTCTCCCCTACGCCGGCTCCGGCCGTTAAGGAGGACTGAGATGTCGAAGGTTATTCTCACCCACGAGGTCACCGGCCTCGGTTCTGCCGGCGATGTCGTCGAGGTCAAGAACGGCTACGCCCGTAACTACCTCGTCCCGCAGGGCTTCGCGATCGCGTGGACGCGCGGTGGCGAGAAGCAGGTCGATCAGATCAAGGCCGCCCGCGCCGCGCGCGAGCTGCACTCGGTCGAGGCCGCTCAGGACCTCAAGGCGAAGCTCGAGGCCACCAGGGTCAAGCTGGTCGTGAAGGCGGGCCGCGAGGGCCGTCTGTTCGGCTCGGTCAAGACCGGTGACGTCGCCGACGCGGTCAAGGCCGCTGGCATCGGCGAGCTCGACAAGCGCAAGATCGAGCTGCCGAACGCGATCAAGGTCGTCGGTGACCACGAGGCCACCGTCCGCCTGCACGACGACCTCTCGGCCGTCATCAGCCTGCAGGTCGTCGCCGCCAAGTAGGCGCACGAAATACGCAAGTGTAGCGGTGGGCTTCGGCCCACCGCTACACCGCGTTAAGGGAGTTTTCCCCGGCTCCATCCACAGTCCGACACGCCCGGTGAACAAGGTTCGACACAGGCTTCAAGGAAGTTTCTACACACAGGCTGGGGATACTGAAAGAGCAGGTCAGGCGCATAAAAGCTCCGGAAAATTCTTCTCTATCCACAGATTTCCCCCCAGGTTGTGCACAAGCGTGTCGGCGTTTCGCGCAGATTCTCCACACAGTTATCCACAGGCCGAGTTGTGACGGGGTCGAGGGCTTCGTAGGGTGGAGCGACGTCGAAAGGACGGCCGCCGGTTTCCGTGGGCATGGAGGCCGGCGGGAGTTGTCGGTGGCCGTCCGTAATCTTCGATCAGGCCGCATCGCCGTGCGGCTCGCACCGTCCGATCGGATACCCGGATCGGCGTCGCCCGGGCGTGCCCGGACTCCGTTCGCGCGCGATCGGAGCAGGCTGGAGTCACGGCAGCGCAACACGCGCAGCCACCGCGAGAAGTGAGGAGAGAACGTGTCGATCGCCCACATCGGTCTCGCAGACAACCGCGAGCAGGGCGATGCCCGCTCCCCTGAGCGGACTCCTCCGCACGATCTGCTCGCCGAGCAGAGCGCGCTGGGCGGCATGCTGCTGAGCAAGGATGCGGTCGCGGACGTCGTCGAGGTCGTGCGCGGCACGGACTTCTACATCCCGAAGCACGAGATCATCTACGACGCGATCCTCTCCCTCTACTCGCACGGCGAGCCGACGGACGTCATCACGGTCACCGACGAGCTGACGAAGCTCGGCGAGCTGTCCCGCGCAGGCGGCGCCGAGTACCTGCACACCCTGACCAGCCTGGTCCCGACGGCGGCGAACGCCGGCTACTACGCCAACATCGTCGCCGAGAAGGCGCTGCTGCGCCGCCTCGTGGAGGCGGGCACCCGGATCACGCAGATGGGCTACAAGGCCGAGGGCGAAGTCCTCGACCTCGTCAACAACGCGCAGGCCGAGATCTACTCCGTGACCGGCGCCCAGGAGGCAGAGGACTACGTCCCGCTGACCGAGGCCGTCACCGTCGCCATCGACGAGATCGAGGCCGCGAAGCACAAGGACGGCTCGATGACCGGCGTCCCGACCGGCTTCGCCGAGATGGACGAGCTCACCAACGGTCTGCACCCGGGCCAGATGGTCATCGTCGCCGCGCGACCCGCGCTCGGAAAGTCGACACTCGCCCTCGACTTCGCGCGCGCAGCGGCGATCAAGCACGACATGCCCACCATCTTCTTCTCGCTCGAGATGGGCCGCAGCGAGATCGCCATGCGCCTGCTCTCCGCCGAGGCGTCCGTGCCGCTGCAGCACATGCGCAAGGGAACGGTCGACAACCGGGACTGGACCACGATCGCGGCGACCCGCGGACGGATCAACGACGCCCCGCTCTACATCGACGACAGCCCCAACATGACGCTCGTGGAGATCCGCGCCAAGTGCCGGCGGCTCAAGCAGCGCGTGGGGCTCAAGATGGTGATCATCGACTACCTGCAGCTGATGACCAGCGGCAAGCGCGTCGAGAGCCGCCAGCAGGAGGTCAGCGAGTTCTCGCGTGCGCTCAAGCTGCTCGCGAAGGAGCTCCAGGTCCCCGTCATCGCGCTGTCCCAGCTGAACCGTGGCCCCGAGCAGCGCGCCGACAAGCTCCCCGCCCTGAGCGACCTCCGCGAGTCCGGCTCGATCGAGCAGGACGCCGACGTCGTGATCCTGCTCCACCGCGAGTCCGCCTACGAGAAGGACAACCCG